>NZ_JAIXHZ010000126.1:0-170099 GCF_043392705.1 Dysgonomonas sp. Shenzhen-Wh21 | reverse complement strand
CGCTCTTAGATTTTACTTAACGGGTGGTATACTTTTCAATTATTTTAGTGGACTACTTTTCAATTATATTATACAATGTCTCGAAAAAATATACACAGCCTCAGAATTTGAAGTTTTATCTCAACAGGAAACTGAAAACATGGGGTTGCGAACACTCTCGTTTCAAAGACTGGTAGCTAATACAAATTCTTTACGAATAAACAATTCTGAGATTATATTCACCGATTTTTATCATCGTTATAAGCGAAATAAAAATTTAGCCCTAAATATAAATCGTTTGGTAGTTCCAGAAGGGGCAATTATTGCTGTTTTTGGTCAAAATGGTGCAGGAAAATCAACATTTGCCAGATGTCTTTGCGGACTAGAAAAAAAATTTAAGGGTAAAATAAAATTTCAAAATAAAGAATTTAAGAATAGGCAAAGAATAGACAAATGTTACATGGTGATGCAAGATGTAAATCATCAATTATTTACTGAAAGCGTTATGGATGAAATTTCACTTAGCCAAAAACAATTAAACGAGAGGCAAGTGGGGAAAATAATGAGAAGCCTAGATTTAGAGGATTTCAAAGATCTACATCCGATGTCTTTATCTGGCGGACAAAAACAAAGGGTCGCGATTGCAAGTGCAATTGCAAGCGAAAGAGATATAATCGTATTTGATGAACCGACAAGCGGGTTGGATCTACATCATATGTATCAAGTTGCAACCGATCTACAACAACTTTCTGATATGGGAAAAACCTTGTTTATCGTATCTCATGATTTGGAGTTTATTTTTAAGTGTTGCAATTATTATATTCATATAGAAAAAGGAGAAATCAGAGATAGCAGTTATTTAGATACATCTGGTTCAGAAAAAGTTCTTTCTTATTTCTCTTCTGCTTTAAAATTCTAGAATGTAGCCTAATCACTATCCTTGTAATATGACTATTGTTGAAAGGATATTCTATACTAAATCAACTATATTATCAGATAATCATAGCCTTAAGGCATTATTTTGACTTATTCTTGCTTCGACTAGCCTAAAATAAATAGGCTAATACATAAAAATAGAAGATAATAATACTATGGAGCAATTTATTCGCAATATATAAGAAAATATCAATAAAGAAATTCAGATTATAGAACTGGAGGAAAACAATATCTTTCAAAAATCGATTAGTATTATTTCTCTGTTGGAGGCTACTTTCGACAAGTTAAAAGAATTTGTCTCTGATTATTCTTTCGAATCTCAAACTGAAGAAATTATCTTTTTCAAGGAAACAAAGCCTCAACTATTTAGTATATTGATTTATCATCGAAAGATATATAATCTTGAAATGCGAATGCCGACAGGAAGTTATATCGATCGGAAAAATTATTTGGAAGGTATGTTAGGTCGTATAAAGTATTTCTTCGACAATAATGCTGATTTTTATCAATATTATCGCTCTGGAAGTACCCATCTTGATAAGTATTATTTTCTAAGAGGTAAGCCAGATATTCTGTTAATTCTCGATTGTTTCTATTTCGAAAGAGATGGTAGATTTTCAACAAGCTTCGATTTTAAGGTTGCAAAAATGATAGCCAATGAGAGACTAACGGTATATATCAACAATAAACTTTTACATATAGGAAATGTAGAATCAAATATCCAAGAAACACCAAATTTCCCTAAAACAAGGCTTACTTGGACTGCGAAGAAAGCAGAACTTGTTGAACAAATTTATGCCTGGGATAGTGCAGGATGTTTCAATAATGGCAATACGAATATAAAAGAGTTGGCAGAATATATCGAAACCGTTTTTAATATTAATCTGGGTGACTTCTACCATACTTTCCTTGAAATCCGTGAACGTAAAGGAAGCCGGACCTTATTTTTAGATAAATTGATAAAACTTCTTGAGGAAAGAATGGATGGACTAGATAATAAATAATTAGGTATATAAACTTTCAGTAAAATATACTTGTCAAGAGATTTGGATTAGATAAATAATACCTATATTTGACGTAAGAAGTTAGGCTTACAGAGGTCTGCCAAAACAAGACAAAAGGACATTGTTTTAATCGTTACGAATTCGTCACGAATGTGCCTCTTGAAAACTTTAAACGATTGATTATTATATCTATTACGAGATAAAAAAGCGTTCTCAGCGGGATCACTTAACAAAAAGCCTTTCAAAAATGAAAGGCTTTTTTCATTTTTGCCCTGTATCCCACATTATCACTAAGAATTGTATTTACAAATTCATTAATTTTCGTAGTTTGATATTTGTGTCTTGAATAATTTTATAAATAAAGTTATACATTTATAAATAAATGTTAAATTTGAGATGTTGTATACATTCTAAGTTTTTAATTATTTCTCATAATGAAGAAAATCTTTATTAGTCATTCTACTTTAGATAAAGAGCTTGTGGATATCTTTATTGATAAAATATTAGTGTTAGGCATGAATTTAGAAGTTAAAGATATAGTATGCACATCTCGAGAAGACACAGGGGTCAAATCAGGAGAAGATATTAGAGACTTCATAAAAGAATATATTACAAATTGTAATTATGTTTTGTTTATGATATCTGAGAATTATAAGAAAAGCGAAATATGTCTTAATGAAATGGGTGCAGCTTGGGCTACAAATAGGAATGTTAAGCCAATAGTTTTTCCAAATATTGGTTTTGAGTCTATTGGTTGGCTCTATAACATTAAAAGGGGTATAAAGTTAGATGATTCTGCTGCATTGGATTCTTTATACGAAGAGATTAGTGAAATATGCGAAACAAAATCAAGAGTATCAACATGGAATAAACAGAAAACTGAATTTATTGATTTTTTAAGTAAAAAATATAATCAAGAAACTTTAGAAACATCTTTAGTTATTTATGAAGAAGAAAAAACTGAAGAAGAATTAGATTTACTAGATTGTCGTGAAAAATTTGATGATAATATAGCAATCTGTCTGAGATCATTAGAAACAATCACTTCTTCCTTAGAACGAAATACAGAGTTTACAAATAAAACAACTAAAATGTTGAATAATATACAAGAAAATAAAAACATGTCATTCTCTCAAGTACGTCCTATTTTATTAAAGTTAGCCTATGAAAATAATATACTAGGAGATGTTTGCGAGCAGGAGTCTCCTATTATAGAAGACTCTTTTTCCAAAGCAATCGAGTTTAGCATAAAAATGAGAGAATTAGCTCAACTTGAAGATGAAGATATTGAACCTGAAAGAGAGTCTATAAAGTCTCTAATTGAGGCAATGGAAGATTTTCTTGATGCAACAAGAAGTTGTAAAGAAACAATGCTTAATGATGAAAGTAAATTAGATAAAACTCATACAAAATCGAAGAAAAGATTAATTGAATGTTTTACAGGACTAAGTGATGTTTTAGAAAAAAAAATTGATAAAGCCAATGAATTATTAATCTATACATAATAATTTATTTTTGCTCTATAATATCTTGTCTCAATGTACTAGCCCTTTTCAAATATCTCAATTGTCATTTAAAGTATAATCAACATCCGTATTTTCTCATCATAAACTATAGTATCCTTCCCAAACATCAAAGGTTAATATAATACAGAAGTCTCAGGACTGTAAAAAAATAAAAATAGCTCTTTAGTAAGACCAAAAAATGATGTATCTTTGTGCGCATTAAATAAACATCCCTTACTTATCTATATTTATGCACGAAAAAATCATTATTCTTGATTTCGGGTCACAAACCACCCAACTTATTGGTCGCAGAGTAAGAGAACTCAATACGTACTGCGAGATAGTGCCTTACAATAAATTTCCATTCGGAGATGAAACAGTAAAAGGAGTTATTCTTTCGGGAAGTCCATTTTCGGTAAACGACTCTGATGCGTTTAAACCTGAACTTAGTGAAATAAGAAAAGACTATCCTGTTCTGGGTATTTGTTACGGAGCACAATATTTGGCTTATACATCGGGCGGAAAAGTAGAGAAAAGCGACTCTCGCGAATACGGGAGAGCTCATCTTGCGAAAATAGACTCTTCGGAGCCTCTCTTTGATGGAATACAAGCAGGTACTCAGGTCTGGATGTCGCATGGTGATACAATAACATCTCTTCCTCACGATTTTAAAACTATAGCCAGTACAGGTGATGTAGAGGCTGCAGCATACAAAATAGATGGAGAGCCTACATGGGCTGTGCAATTCCATCCCGAAGTTTTTCATACAACAGATGGTACACGTTTGTTGAGTAATTTCTTGAATATATGTAAGATGAAGCGCGACTGGTCGCCTGCTTCTTTTATCGATACGACTGTCGCAGAACTCAAAGAGCAATTGGGAGACGATAAGGTGATTCTTGCACTCTCGGGAGGAGTAGATTCGTCAGTAACGGCAGTATTATTGAATAAGGCAATCGGTAAAAACCTTACGTGTGTGTTTGTTGATCATGGCTTGCTTCGTAAGAATGAATTCGAAAACGTTTTGAAAGATTATGAGCATCTTGGCCTTAATGTGATAGGCGTTAATGCTAAAGATCGTTTCTATAAAGCTCTTGCTGGGGTTACTGACCCTGAGCAAAAGCGTAAGATAATAGGTAAAGGCTTTATTGATGTTTTTGATGAAGAAGCGCATAAGTTGACTGACATAAAATGGTTGGGACAGGGTACTATTTATCCTGACATTATAGAATCTTTGTCGATAACAGGAACAGTAATCAAATCGCATCATAATGTTGGTGGCTTACCTGAAAAGATGCACTTGAAGTTGGTAGAACCTCTTCGCCTGTTATTTAAAGATGAAGTACGTCGTGTCGGTCTTGAACTTGGCATGAAAGAAAATCTTATCAAGCGTCATCCGTTCCCGGGCCCGGGTCTTGGAATTCGTATCCTTGGCGATATTACTCCCGAAAAGGTCGAGATTGCTCAGAATGCTGATGATATTTATATTTCTATGTTGCGTGAATGGGGGTTGTACGATAAAGTATGGCAGGCAGGAGCAATATTGTTGCCAATCCGTTCGGTAGGAGTAATGGGCGATGAACGTACCTATGAGAATACAGTCGCTTTACGCGCCGTAACATCTACAGATGCTATGACTGCCGACTGGGCACACTTGCCTTATGAGTTTTTAGCTAAAGTCTCTAACGAGATTATCAATAAGGTGAAAGGAGTGAATCGTGTCGTTTATGATATATCGTCAAAACCACCGGCAACTATCGAGTGGGAATAAGATATTGACGAAAATATAAAAAAGGACTTCAATTTGAAGTCCTTTTTTTATGTCCTATACGAGAGTCTTTTACTTCTTTTCTAACAAAACTTTGTCTATAGCTTCTTTTAGGGCGTTTTTAGGGAGAGCACCTTGTGCCATTTGTGGGGTTCCATTCATCGGGACGAACAACAGGCTTGGAATACTTCTGATTCCAAATAGAGCGGATAACTCAAGCTCTGCTTCCGTATCTATTTTGTAAATATATATTTCTCCATCATA
This sequence comes from Dysgonomonas sp. Shenzhen-Wh21, assembly GCF_043392705.1. Taxonomy (NCBI): domain Bacteria; kingdom Pseudomonadati; phylum Bacteroidota; class Bacteroidia; order Bacteroidales; family Dysgonomonadaceae; genus Dysgonomonas; species Dysgonomonas sp. Shenzhen-Wh21. Next base: position 164,643 of record NZ_JAIXHZ010000126.1, on the reverse strand, counting down.
TTCTTTTGCTAACTCCTCCAAAACAGGAGCTACAGCCTTACATGGCCCACACCAGTCTGCATAAAAGTCAATTAAGGCGGGTTTGTCTCCCAAGTATTTCCATTCGTTCGGATTGGCTTCGTAATTAGCCACTTTCTTTAAGAAATCTATTTTGTTTAAATGTATTGTTTTCACTTTGTTTTCTGTTTTAGTAGGTTCCTCTGTCTTGCTACTGCTGGTTTGAGCATAAGTTGTAAGCGAGATTCCTGCGATCAATACTAGTAATAATAATCTCATTCTATTTATATTATTTTTCTTTGTTTATCTCTTTCGATCCGGCATATTGCTGATTATTATCTATCTGGCAATATCCTGTTATGCAGCAGGAAGTATTTGCTGCTACGATAAAGATACCTAAAATAAATTGCAAAAAACGAGTAGCAATCCACTTCTTTGTATACCGTCTCATCATTTTTTCTTTTTCTAAAAACAGCTACAAATATAATATATATTTTCCTTTAGAATATATTTCTATGGTTAAATAAAATGAATGATGATATGCAGAACTTGATAGCGATTAAACCGTAAGAGGATTTAGAGAGATAAAAACAAATAAGTTTTAACTCCGTTTTTCGAAGCCAAAATAAAGATTCATCACACTTTCATTTATTTTTTTCTATCTTTGTTTTCTTATAATTGATTCATAAAAACATCTAAACTATATAAATACTGTGTCAAAAAAGGTAGCTGAAACCCCACTGATGAAACAATATTTTGAGATCAAGAGCAAGCATCCTGATGCTATATTATTGTTCAGAGTAGGAGACTTTTACGAAACATTTTCGGATGACGCTATCGATGCTGCCGAGATCTTGGGAATCACGCTTACGCGTAGAGGAAACGGTACTGCTCAGTTTGTAGAATTGGCAGGATTTCCACACCATGCATTGGATACATATTTGCCAAAGTTGGTACGTGCCGGAAGGCGTGTCGCTATTTGTGACCAATTGGAAGACCCTAAGCAAACGAAGACCCTCGTAAAGAGAGGTATTACCGAGCTTGTTACCCCCGGGGTATCAATCAATGATAATATACTAAATCATAAAGAGAATAATTTCCTTTGTGCCATTCACTTTGCAAAGAACACCTGTGGAGTTTCTTTTTTGGATATTTCTACCGGAGAATTTCTGGTTGCAGAGGGTACAAAAGAATATATAGATAAACTACTTACAAACTTTTCTCCTAAAGAGGTGCTCTTAGAGAGAAGTAAGAAAAAAATGTTTGAAGAGTCGTTTGGCTCTCGTTTTTTTATTTTCGAGCTCGACGATTGGGTGTTTACCGAAGATACAGCAAAAGGTCGCCTTTTGAAGCATTTCGAAACCCGCAATCTGAAAGGGTTTGGTGTGGAGCATCTGACAAACGGAGTTATTGCTGCAGGGACAATTCTTCATTATCTGGATGTTACTCAACATACTCAGATAGGGCATATAACATCTCTCTCTCGTATAGAGGAGGATAAATATGTACGTTTAGATAAGTTTACAGTGCGTAGCCTTGAGATTATCTCAACGATGAACGAAGGAGGCAAAAGCCTGTTAGACATCTTGGATAAGACAGTCTCACCAATGGGTGCACGTATGCTTCGCCGCTGGCTTGTATTCCCGCTCAAAGATGTAAAACCTATCAATAGCCGCTTGTCGGTTGTAGAATACTTCTTTAAGGATATAGAACTGAAAACTTTGCTCGAAGAACAGCTTGCGTTGATCGGAGACCTGGAGCGGATTATTTCAAAGGTTGCCGTAAACAGAGTTTCTCCGCGCGAAATCGTTCAACTCAAGGTGGCATTGAAAGCAATAGAACCGATACGAAATGCATTTTTGGCTTCGGACGAGCCAAGCCTGAGAGAAATAGGAGAAAGGCTCAACCCTTGTCCGGTGATACATGATCGTATCGAAAAAGAAGTGCAACCCGATCCCCCTTCTCTGATTAATAAAGGAAATATAATAAGAAAAGGAGTAAACCCGGAACTGGACGAGCTTCGAGATATAGCCTATTCAGGAAAAGATTATTTATTAAAGATACAGCAACGAGAAACTGAAGCTACAGGTATATCATCTCTCAAGATCAGTTTTAATAACGTATTTGGCTACTATATTGAAGTCAGAAATACTCATAAAGATAAAGTCCCTGAAGGCTGGATACGCAAGCAAACATTGGTAAATGCGGAGCGTTACATTACTCAGGAGCTGAAAGAATATGAAGAAAAGATACTGGGTGCTGAAGAAAAAATTCAGGTTTTGGAGTCTAATCTATTCAATGAACTTGTTCTTAGTATTGTAGAGTATATACCGGCAATACAGGCAAATGCAAGTCTTATTGCTCAGACTGATTGTTTACTTTCTTTTTCCAAAGTTGCAAAAGAGAATAAATATATCCGTCCCGAGATAAATGACACGGATGTTTTGAAGATAAAGAATGGTCGACATCCTGTAATAGAGAAGCAGTTACCGCTTGGGGAAAGTTATATTGCCAATGATGTATCTTTGGATAGTAACAAGCAGCAGATAATAATTATTACCGGGCCCAATATGGCCGGTAAATCGGCATTGCTTCGTCAAACTGCACTCATTACACTGATGGCACAGGCCGGAAGTTTTGTCCCTGCCGAATCGGCTCAAATAGGATTGGTGGATAAAATCTTCACTCGTGTAGGAGCTTCTGATAACATATCGGTAGGTGAGTCTACGTTTATGGTAGAGATGAATGAAGCCTCTGATATTTTGAATAACTTATCACCTAAAAGTCTTGTTTTGTTTGATGAATTGGGGCGTGGAACAAGCACCTATGACGGTATTTCTATCGCATGGGCTATTGTAGAGTACATTCACGAACATCCTAAGGCAAGAGCGAAAACCTTGTTTGCAACGCACTATCATGAGCTGAACGAGATGGAAAAATCCTTTAAGCGGATAAAGAACTTCAATGTTTCGGTTAAAGAAATAGATAATAAAGTTATATTCCTTCGTAAACTTGTTCCCGGAGGAAGTGAACATAGTTTTGGTATACATGTAGCTAAGATGGCGGGAATGCCTCAAAGCATTGTTAAGAGGGCGAATTCTATATTAAAGCAATTGGAATCGGATAATCGTAAACAAGGTATATCCAAACCGATTAAAGATATTAAAGAAAATAGAGAAGGATATCAGCTAAGCTTTTTCCAACTTGATGACCCTGTTCTCAGTCAGGTAAGAGACGAAATTAAATCATTAGATGTAAACAATCTGACACCAATGGAGGCTCTAAACAAGCTGAATGAGATAAAAAAAATAGTATCCGGTAAATAGGAGTGGATAGACTTTACATACGTGTAACTTTATAAAATAATAAGAAAACTTGCTCATCAAATTCATAAATAGAATCTGATAAATTCAAACTATTGCAAAACTGTACTTTAGGTAGTTTTTCTTTCAATAAAAAAACTATATTCGTCAAGTTTTTTTGTTTCTTTGTGTTTTAGAATAAATTAAATAACAGCTATTTCTGTAAAATAATGAATCGCAAAAAGATATTGGTCACCGGTGGTGCGGGATTTATTGGTTCACATCTTTGTGAAAGACTTTTGAAAGATGGGAATGAAGTTTTATGCTTAGATAATTATTTTACAGGCTCAAAAGATAATATCATACATCTTTTAGATAATCCATATTTTGAATTAATCAGACATGATATAGTTCATCCTTTTCATGCAGATGTGGATGAGATATACAATTTGGCTTGTCCTGCTTCTCCTGTACATTATCAGTATAATGCGATAAAAACAATAAAAACGTCTGTAGTAGGAGCCATCAATATGCTTGGTTTGGCAAAACGCCTGAAGGCAAAGGTGCTTCAAGCTTCTACAAGTGAGGTGTATGGCGACCCCAATGTACACCCTCAGCCCGAATCTTATTGGGGAAATGTAAATCCGATAGGGATACGTTCTTGCTATGATGAAGGAAAGCGTTGTGCCGAAACCTTATTTATGGACTATCACCGTCAGAATGGAGTGAGGATAAAGATTGTACGTATATTTAATACTTACGGACCTCATATGAATCCCAATGATGGGAGGGTTGTATCTAATTTTATTGTGCAAGCACTCAAAGGAGAAGATATTACGATATATGGTGATGGGACTCAGACCAGAAGCTTTCAGTATGTAGATGACCTTGTTGAAGCGATGACCCGAATGATGGCGACCGACGACTCTTTTATTGGTCCTGTAAATACAGGAAATCCGGGAGAGTTTACAATGCTTGAACTTGCAACCCTCATTCTCGAACTTACAGGTTCAAAGTCGAAACTGATATTTATGCCTTTACCTAGTGATGATCCTAAACAGAGAAGACCCGATATAACTTTAGCAAAAGAAAAGCTAAGCTGGGAACCGAAGGTACAACTGAGGGATGGGTTGATTAAAACGATTGACTATTTTGACAAAATCTTAACATAATGTGTTATAATAATGAATGCAATTTACAAAACAACAAAACTATTAGCTGTAATGCTTCTGCTAGCAACAGCCGGAAATGCACAAGATAATGTAGCGATTGTAGGAGTAAGAGCCGGAATAAATCTTTCGGGACAAGATGGAGTGCCAAGAGGTGAGCTGGACAGTTATGCCAAAGTTGGCTTCAATATAGGCGTGACGGTAGATTTCAGATTATCAGATAAAATGTATTTGATAACGGGTATGGAATACACAGTAAAAGGTTCTAAAGGCAAAAAATATGTAGAGGCGACATCAGATGCTCCGGGTCACTATTTTATTAATAACGATAAGCCTGCTTATTTACAAGTACCGCTTCATGTAGGTTACCTCTGGCCTATAAACAGGGATTTTCGTCTGATGTTTCATGCGGGACCTTTTATGGCATATGGCTTAGGCGGTAAAACGCATTGGACATATGTCTATGACGATAAAGAATTTAGAAAAAAAGAAGACTTCTTCGGTATTGGTGTCGGAAAATTTGACTGGGGATTAGGTGGCGGTGTTAATGCCGAATACGACAGATATGTTTTGGCTGTAGGATACGATCGCGGATTGAGAAATTTTGCACCCGGATATAATGATGGAAAGGCCAGAACAAGAAATATGTATATTTCATTAGGATACTTATTTTAAACGCAAACAGGATTATGAAACTCAATAATCATTCTTGCCTATAACGAGCCGAGGAAAACTCATTAGGATTGATAGGAGTGCACCAGAAGGCGGATGTTACAAGCGGGATAAAGAAGATTCGGTAAATTGGATGAAGCTTTTCCAGGATAATCGTTTCTTCTCTTCTTTAATTTTTTCCCTATAAATAGAGATCTTCTTTTCATCCGAAAAGAATTCCAATACAGCTTCGGCAATGTCTGTATTGGTTGCAGTTGGTGCTACAACTCCAATTTGTGCATCTTTTACACTATTTCCTAGTTCTCCCACATTTGTCGCTATTATAGGGAGCTCCATCTGTATGGCAATCGCAGTAACCCCACTTTGTGTAGCAGACCGATAAGGTAATACTAAAACATCTGCTGCTGAGAAAAAAGTGGCGACCATACTATCCGGAATATATTGCTCGAATACTTTTATATTATCCTTTAATCGAGATTTCTCGATAAGTTTTTTATACTTTTCAAAATCGCCATAACTTTCTCCGGATATGATAAGTTGGAAGCTATCGTCAAGGTAGTCCATTGATTCTATAAGTAAGTCGAGACCTTTATATTCTCGGATGAGACCAAAAAATAAAAGATTCTTTTTGTCACTTCTTATTCCCAGTTTATCGCAAGCTAGCTCTTTTTCTATTGTTTCGCCATAATTATCATATATCGGATGCGGATGTAAAAATATATTTGCCCCTTTGCAAAGCGATAATACATCTTTCCTGACTGTTTCACTTAATACGATGAAAGCATCACATCTATTGAAAAATAGTTTTGTAAGAGGCTTATCTATAACTCGTTTTTCGTGAGGAATCGCATTATGTACAAGTGCCACTATTTTTATCTGCTTGTTTAGCATCAGGCAAACAGAGCTGTAGGCAGGCACCATAAATGACATCCAATAGGAGATAATCAGTATGTCAGGCTTGTATTTATTTATTTCCTTTGCTGTTTTTATATAGCTGAAAGGGTTTATGCTATTCAGCGTACGACAGCTTTCTATATCCGAATATTCATTGTCTGGGACATACTGGCTTTTTCCCGGGAATAGAAAATTAGGGTATAATGTTGTAAATGAAAATGCCTTCACCTCATTGTTTCCCGATAGCCCTCTGTAGAGCAATTCGCTAAATTGGGCAATTCCGCCTCTATAGGGAAAAAATGGTGAAAGGATCGCTATTTTCATGATTGTGTTTTATTCAGTTCTTGGTGAATGCGAGATACGACCATATCTTCCGAGATTCTCTCTAAACAAGCATAATCTTCTCGTTGGCAGGGTAGGTCTCCATATACCGAGCAGGGTCTACATTCAATATCTATTTGAATAGCATTGTCTAAGTCCTGATTGAAGCCATAAAATCCTAATGATGGATGTGTTGCACCCCAAATTGAGATTACAGGAACCTGAACAAGAGATGCCAGGTGCATATTTGCAGAATCCATTGAGAGCATTACATCCAGATATGATATAAGCATAAGCTCTCTTTCCAGATTTAATTTTCCCATTGTATTCACTGTATTTGGAAACATCTTAGCCCATTTAGACAAGACCCTATCTTCTTCTTTCCCTGCGCCGAACAGAAATATAGTAATATTGTCGTCTTTGGATAGTTTCTCAATCACTTTTTCCATTTTTTCCAGAGGGTATATTTTGCCCTTATGCTTAGAAAAAGGAGCAATTCCCACCCACTTGCCGGTTTTTTCGGTAGCTATAGACCTTAAGCTGGAAAAGTCTTTGGGTATAAACTGTAATACATTTGTAAAAATCATGGGAGCAGGAAATCCCAAATCGTCAAATACTTTTTGATATCGTTCGATAGTACTTTTTAAAGGGGGCTGTAGGTTTTTATGGGCAATCATTTCTCTTTTTTCTTTACGCCCTTTGTCTATATAAGCCATTTTGCGCCCTGTCATTTTCATAAAGAAACGGATGGCTTTAGATCTCAGAACATCATGTTCGTCGGCCACATGAGAAAAGCCAAGAGTTGCAACCCTCTTGATGATTCTAAACAGCCCTACTATGCCCTTGTGTCTGCCGGTAACGTCTACCGGAATCACATTAATGTTGAAGCCTAAGTTTTCGAATAGAGGGGCAAAAGCTTTTCGCGTCATTACCGAAAAACGGTCTTGAGGGTACTTTGCTGCAACAGAAAAAATGACAGGTACAAGAATTGCAACATCCCCAAACGAGGAAGTGCGGATTACTAATACTTTAGCCATAATTGCAAAATTAGTGTTAGGTTATTTTGATTCTTTTCCATATAAAACAGGATTAAGAGCAGGGTCATTATACATTTTCATTTGCTTGTATACCTTCATATACTTGTTTCCTGCTTCTATGTCCTCTAATAATTCTTCAATAGCTGTGGATAAATCTTCACGCTGGGCTAACAATATATCTAATTTTTTAGAAACCTGTTCGTGATGATTTGCATCCGAATCTTTTCTGTCTACCTCTTGCTGCATGTGATATATTTTGAGAGCAAGTATCGATAAACGGTCGATAGCCCATGCCGGGCTTTCTGTATTGATACGGGCATTTGGTTGTATCTTTATGTCTTTATATTTATCAAGGAAATAGCTGTCAATTAATTCAACCAAGTCAGTTCTTTCCTGGTTCGATTTATCTATTCTTCTTTTTATTTTTAGAGCTTCTGTTGGGTTTATTTCAGGGTCACGAATAATGTCTTCCAGATGCCATTGAACAGTATCAATCCAATTTTTGAGGTACAGGAAATACTCGATGGTTTTTTCTTCAAACGGGTTGTTTATTGGAGTATCAACATGATCTGCCTTATGGTAATCATTTATTACTTGCACAAAAATGGAATTACTTAATTCGGTAAAAGTCATGATCTAGATTTTTAGTATTACTTATTTATTAATTTATTTTTTACTCGCCCACGTTTCCCTATCCAAATTTCGGTAATTTATTGCTTCTGCCAAATGTTTTGAATGAATTTTTTCAGAATTATCCAGATCCGCAATGGTTCGAGACACTTTTAGTATGCGATCGTATGCTCTTGCTGATAAATTGAATCGATCCATTGCTGTTTTTAATAATTGCAATCCCTCGTTATCGGGTGAAGCATATTTAGCGAGCATTTTGGGTGTCATCTGAGCATTGCAGTAGATGCCTTCTTCATTCTCGAAGCGTTTACTTTGTTGTTCTCTAGCAACAATTACCCGCTCTCGAATAAGGTTGCTTGCTTCAGCAGGTGTTTTATCCGATATCTTTTCAAATGGAACTGGTACTATTTCTATATGAATATCTACCCGGTCGAGTAATGGCCCCGATATCTTATTCAGATACTTCTGCACTGCTCCATTGGGGCAAACGCATTCTTTTTCGGGATGATTGTAGTACCCGCATGGGCACGGATTCATCGAAGAAATCAGCATAAAGCTTGCAGGATACTCCACTGTAAACTTTGAGCGTGATATGGTTATTCTCCTATCTTCGAGCGGCTGTCTCATTACTTCGAGCACACTCCGGCTAAACTCGGGCAATTCGTCAAGAAATAATACTCCGTTGTGAGCCAGACTTATTTCTCCCGGCTGAGGATATGCCCCACCTCCAACCAGTGCTACATCAGAAATTGTATGATGCGGACTGCGGAACGGACGTTGAGCCATCAGTGCTGTTTCTGTGCCTATTTTTCCGGCTACGCTGTGTATCTTTGTTGTTTCAAGCGCTTCATGCAGGGTGAATGGAGGTAGGATGGAAGGCATTCGTTTAGCCATCATCGATTTCCCTGCACCGGGAGGACCGATCATAATGAGGTTATGACCTCCTGCTGCGGCAACTTCCAATGCTCGCTTTACGTTTTCTTGTCCTTTTACGTCCGAGAAGTCGAAATCGAATAATTGTTGGGCATTATAGAACTCGGTGCGAGTATCTACGATTGTTTTTTTCAGATCGTAATCTCCATTAAAGAAGTTTACTACCTCTTTGATGTTGTCTACACCGTATACCTCAAGGTTATTTACAACTGCTGCTTCCCGTGCATTCTTATTCGGCAGTATAATTCCTTTAAATCCCATTGTTCGAGCCATTATGGCTATCGGTAAAACACCTTTAATGGGGAGTATGCTGCCATCGAGAGAAAGTTCTCCCATTATTATGTATTCTTCAAGTTTGTTCGGCTTTACACTATCTGATGCCGCTAATATCCCTATAGCTAAAGGCAGATCGTAAGCTGTACCTTCCTTGCGTATGTCGGCAGGAGACATGTTTATGACGACTTGTTGTCTTGGAAATTTATATCCGTTTACTTGCAAGGCCGAAATGATTCGTTCATGGCTTTCCTTCACTGACGCATCAGGTAGTCCAACCAGCATGAACTTAATTCCCTTCGAGCAGTTAACTTCTATGGTGATAAGTGTAGCCTCTATTCCTTGAACAGCAGCTCCAAAAATTTTGACTAACATCTATTATATTGTATATAGTAGTAAAGTTGTACTTTTATTAGTACTACACAAATATAAGGAAAAAAAAGGAATCCTTAAGTGTTAACGACTATTTGCGAGAATCAACCAGCTCATCCATCTTTTTTATTAAAGCGGTAACGGGGAAATCTCTGTCGGTTATATTACCCGAAGGCGATATAAGTACATTGTATGGTATCTCGCGTATATAATAAGTATCGAATTCTTTTGCAGACCATCCGCCTTTTACGGGTATGATCGTCCATTTTACAGAATCAGTGAAACCCTTTGATATCGGTTCATCTTCTATATCTTTGATTATGGATATGAATTCGATATTCTTTTTCTGCTTCTTCAATTCGTTATAAACCTTTACGGCATCTTTTTTTTCTAACTTGCACACTTCACAAGTTGTAGAGGCAAATGTTAATAGCACATATTTCCCTTTAAAGTCGGACAACTGCACATTTTTTCCATTTACATCTTTCAGGTTGAAAACGGGTGCTATTGCTCCTACCGATGATCTTTTTACTTTATCTCTAAATTGTTTTAGATCGGCTGTCAGTTGAAAGTCAACCGCTTTTCCTTTTAGTAAAGCAAGGTTTTCATCGAGGCGGGGAATAGATGATTCGTCTTTAAAAAATGTGTTGATTAACATCACGCTTGCTATCTTCTCTGGATTTGTTTTTATATAGTTAGCCGCAATGTTAGATAATTCGAAGTTTATATTCTTTAATTCTACTACGTAGTCTTTAACTTTGAGGGTATCATTGTTGTCTGAGTTTTTTCTGTCGGCAGCAATCAAGATGTCCGCCCGATTCTTTAATAACTCTTTATTTTGATTCTTAAATGTTGTGAGGTCATCATTCACATCACCGCCCTTCACGTTTATCAAGTCGGGGTATAATGCATCTCCTTTTAGTTCTACATCCCATCCTTTGTTTACAAGTATATAGGTGCTTTTTGTATTCTGGTTGAAATAAAGGGACATTTCTGTAAGTGTGTCAACTGCTCCTTTGAACGAAAATTCTCCTTTTGCATTTATCGGAATTGTATCTATAACAACAGAGTCGCCGACTTCATGAGACATTAGGAAATAATTCCCTGTAAGATTCTCCAGTTTTCCGGATATCTCATATTTCGATGTCGCTTTTTTGTCACAGGATATCATTACTGTAGCGCAAAGTGTGACGATTCCTATGTAGCGTAATGCATTATAGATAGACATTCTTCCTGATTTTGTTAAGTTATATATCTTCCCCTTGATATTTTGAACGTGTAAAGATACTATTTATTATTTAAACGTTTAAAAAAATAAAATTGTTCTAAAAAAAACTAATTTAAGCAAGGCTGATGAACTTGTTTCTTCCTGTTAAAATAGATTCGGACTGAAAAAGAGTCGTTTATATTCAGAATATTTGAACTTTAACCCTTGATCTTTTTCTTATTATTGTCTTTTCTTTTCCTTATCTGGTATACTATTATATGCTCTTTGTAAGAAACGAAAACATTTAAAATCATTATCTTTGCTCGTAAAAACAAATTGATATTGTATGAAATCATTCGGTTCTCTTTTTTTCCTTCTTATAAGCATATTGTTTCCTATGAAATCTTATAGTCAAGAAATTCCTTTATCTCTCGAAGACCTTATTCCGGGAGGTAAAACGTACAGCAAGTATCGTGCCGAAATGCCTCGCCGGATAAGTTGGGCTGGTGATAAACTTACCTACGTTAAGGAGGATTCTATTATGATAGCACCTAATACGGAAAAGGAAACAGCTCAGGTTTTACTTACAGTTAAGGATATTAATGCCAATAGTGGTTTGGGAGAAGGAGAGACTTTTAAGAGTTTAACTTACGTGCAGTTTGTTTCTGCAACGTCAAACAATTTGATGATCGTTTCTCCCGAAAAGATCTATTTGTATGATTTTGTAAATAAGAAGCTGTCAGGAACTTTTTCTTCTACAGAAAAAATGGAGAATCACGACTTGTCAGATAAAAGTAACAATTTGGCATACACCGTAGAGAATAATCTTTTCGTACAAACCCCTGACGGGAAAAAATATGATGTCACAAGCGATACTGACAAGGGTATTGTAAACGGACAATCTGTCCATAGAAATGAGTTTGGAATAAATAAAGGTACTTTTTGGTCTCCTAAAGGAAACCTCCTGGCTTTTTACCGTATGGACGAAACAATGGTGACAGATTATCCTTTGGTTGATGTTTCGACTCGTATTGCTCAACTGAAAAATATAAAATATCCGATGGCAGGAATGAAAAGCCATCATGTCACAGTCGGCGTTTTTAATCCCGCAACTCAGGAAACAGTATTCCTTAAAACAGGTACACCGAAAGAAAAATATCTGACAAATATATCTTGGAGTCCCGATGAAAAGAGTGTTTATATAGCAGAAGTAAACAGAGGTCAGGATACATGTGTGCTAAGAAGCTACGACGCTTTGACGGGAAAACTGCAGACGACATTATTTACAGAGACTCATCCGAAATATGTAGAACCAGAAAATCCTGTTCTGTTTTTGAAAAATGATCCGAATAAATTTATTTGGCAAAGTGAACGTGATGGGCACAATCATTTGTATCTGTACGATACTAGCGGGAAGTTACTTAAACAAATCACTACAGGAGATTGGGATGTCACTTCTGTACTCGGATTTGATGAAAAAGGAGAAGCTCTGTTTTTCGTGTCAACGGAAGAAAGCCCGATAGAAAGGCATATTTATAAGCTTATTCTGAAAACAGGGAAGAGAGAAAAACTGTCGAAAGAAGAAGGTGTGCATAATGCCATGCTGAGTGCTTCGGGAAAATACGTATGTGACATTTATACTTCACAAAATAATCCGGGTAAAGCAGGCGTTACGGAGACTAAAACAAATAAAACCTATATCTTTCATACAGCTAAGAATCCTTACAAGAATGTGGAGTTGCCTGAAATTACGTTAGGTTCGTTGAAAGCGAATGATAATAGTACCGATTTGTATTATCGCATTGTTAAGCCTCTAAACTTTGATCCGAACAAAAAATACCCTGTGATAGTTTATGTGTATGGAGGTCCGCATTCGCAATTGGTAGATAACTCATGGCTCGGTCAGGCTAGAGGTTGGGATCTGTATATGGCTGAAAAAGGATATATTATTTTTACAATCGATAACAGAGGTACAAGTTATAGAGGGATAGATTTTGAGAATATCACACATCGCAGACTTGGTGTTATAGAGACTCAGGATCAGATGACAGGTGTTGAATACTTGAAATCTTTGCCATACGTAGATACTGACAGGATAGGCGTTCATGGATGGAGTTTCGGTGGTTTTATGACTCTCAATCTGATGCTTCGCCATCCCGAGACTTTCAAGGTAGGTGTAGCGGGTGGACCTGTTACTGATTGGAAATATTACGAAGTGATGTACGGCGAACGATATATGGATAGTCCACAGGAAAATCCTGAAGGATATAAAGAAACAAGTATGGTAGCACGTGCGGGAGATCTGAAAGGACGCTTGATGCTTATACATGGAGACGAAGACCCGACAGTAGTGATGCAACAAAGCCTTCAATTCCTAAATTCTGCAATAAAGAAAGGAACGCATCCTGACTTCTTCATTTATCCGGGGCATGGTCATAATATGATAGGGCGTGATAGGGTGCATCTGCATGAACATATAACTCGCTATTTTGATGATTTCTTGAAATAACTGATGAGTAAATGACAATAATCAGAACTGATTCGTCCAATAAAGATTTTATCGAGCTTATACCATATCTCGATGCGGAACTAGATGTAATGGATAGGAAGGCTCATACGATATGCAGTCAGTATAACGGTGTGGAAGCTATAAAAAATGTCGTTCTTGCTTATTCGGAAGGAATAGTTGTCGGGTGCGGAGCAATCAAAAAATATTCGGAAGACACGATGGAAGTAAAACGAATGTTTGTAAGACCAGAATATCGTGGCAAAAGGATTGCTTCAAATGTCTTGAAAGAATTAGAAGCTTGGGCTTTAGAGTTGGGGTATTCAATCTGCATTCTCGAAACCAGTTGTAAACTTTCCGATGCGATAAGGCTTTATGAGAAAAGCGGCTATGTACAAATACCTAATTATGATCAATATGAAAATGTTGAGACTAGTCGATGTTTTTGCAAAAAGCTGAAATAAATATCTCGAATAGAAACTGACTCGAACAGATACATTTCTTTCTAATAATTATCTATTAATAGAAATGTGGACATGAGGGGAGTCTCTTGAAAAGTTATTTGTAATTTTGATAAAAAAGGTAACAAATGAAATCAACGGAAAAGATGTTACTTTTGTCACTTTTTAGTATTTAATAAATTTAGAATAAGGTACATGTACAAAATAAGCAAACAGTTCTCTTTTTCGGCCTCACATATTCTTGAGGGACTCCCTCAGGAGCATCCTTGTTCCCGATTACACGGACATAATTATGTTATTACCGTGCATTTGAAATCAAAGGAATTGAATCAAGTAGGCTTTATAAAAGATTATAGAGAACTAGACAGTGTAAAGAAATATATTGACGAGAAACTCGACCATAGGCACTTAAATGATGTTTTGTCCTTTAATCCTACGGCAGAAAATATTGCCCGATATCTGTATGATACATTTGTGGAGGATATCCCGGAGTTGTACGCTGTAGAAGTTTCTGAAACACCAAAAACAACCGCAATATATGAAGCTGATAGTAAATGAGATATTCTACTCCTTGCAGGGAGAAGGGGGACGTAGCGGAGAGGCTTCTATATTTATAAGGCTTACAAAGTGTAATCTGGCTTGCAGTTTTTGTGATACAGACTTCGCCGACGGCGATGTGATGACTATAGATGAAATACTGGAGGAGATAAAACAGTATCCTTGTAAGTGGATTATATGGACAGGTGGAGAACCGACTATCCAGCTTAAGGATGAATATCTTGCTGTTTTCAGGAAGCACGGCTATAAACAAGCAATAGAGACAAATGGTACGCGCCTTGTGCCATCGTTGATCGATTATATTACATGTAGTCCCAAGCAAGATTACGAAACGATAAAAAGCAGGATTCCTGTAGTAAACGAAATAAGAATTCCTGTTAAAGTCGGCGATACAATTCCGGATGCTTCTATTTTTCCAAAGGCGGACAATTATTTTTTAAGTCCGATTTTTGATGGAGACAAAATCAACTTGGAGAATGTAGACTATTGCGTAGAACAAATAAAGCTGAACTCACAGTGGAAGCTGAGCTTGCAAATTCATAAGCTTATACATATCGAATAATGGAGAAGTTTGAACTCGACATACTCGGTTGTGGATCGGCTACTCCAACTACTCTGCATAATCCTTCATCGCAGGTGTTGAACATAAGAGATAAGCTCTTTATGATAGACTGCGGGGAGGGGACACAGTTGCAGTTTAGGAGAAGCAAACTGCGTTTTGGGAGGCTTAATAGTATTTTTATATCCCATCTGCATGGCGACCATTGTTTTGGCCTTATCGGACTGATCTCTACATTAGGGCTGCTTGGGCGTACGGGTGATATTACGATATATTCCGTAGCGGGACTGGAAGAAATTTTGCGACCCGAAATTGACTTTTTCTGTAAGGATAATCCCTTTCAGGTGAAGATAGAAACTTTCGACCCTAAAAAGAGTGAGCTAATATATGATGATCGTTCTGTTTCGGTGACTACAATTCCCCTGAAGCATCGTGTTCCATGTGCCGGATTTCTTTTTCGGGAGAAGCAAAAGGAAGCGCACTTGATTCCCGAGATGATAAAGTTTCATAATATCCCCATTCGGGAATTAGCTAATATAAAAAAGGGTGCTGATTTTATAACAGAAGAGGGTAAGGTTATTCCTAACTCGCATCTGACAATTCCTTCCGAGCCTGCACGTTCTTATGCTTATTGTTCAGATACAGCTTACAATGAAAAGATAGTGCCTATTATAGAGGGGGTTGACTTGCTTTATCATGAGGCTACCTTTGTAGACGAAGATGCTGCAAGAGCGAAGGCCACAGGGCACTCTACTGCTTCTCAGGCTGCACTGATAGCCAAGTTAGCAAATGTAAAAAAAATGATGATTGGTCATTTTTCGGCACGATACCCTGATAATCAGATTTTGCTGGATGAGGCAAGGGGAGTTTTTCCGAATACAATTCTTGCTAACGAAGGGCTACGTGAAAAATTGTAAAAACCTTGTTTTTTTTATTCTATTTTATTCTTTTATAAGCTTTAATATCTATATTTGTGTTTGTTAGGAGTATGATTAATGGCAGGAATTAGAAAAATATTATTCATTGCGTTGTTTGCGGGGCTCTCTTTATCAGCCAATTCGGCTAGGATGGAGTTTCCTTCAGACCCATTTCGTACTGCCGGTGAACAGCAAGATAATACGATGACTTTAGAGGTTGTGATCAATGGTATCTCTAAAGTAACAATGGAAAATATTCCAACGACCGGCTATCTTGAAGTTTATAGTATATTGGGTGTAAAGGTAAGAAGCATAAACCTTAGGACATATCTGGGTGTGTGCAATATCGAAATTCCTAAAGGCATATATATATTGAAAGCCGGAAAGGTTGCCCAAAAAGTAATAGTGAAATAAGTTTTGGCTTATTTTATTTATTTAGTGAAGGCAGTAAGATTTCTTACTGTTTTTTTATTTTAATCAAAAGATAAATAGGGTGTTAGCCTTTTTGTGTCAGCATCTGTAAATTCTTCGAGTAAAGACAATCTGTCCAAAGACTCTATTTTGCCTTTTCGCTCTCGTATATCTATAATGATTTTGGCTCGTTTGTATTTGATATATGGGTGTTTATTCAATTCTTCAAAAGAGGCTGTGTTGACTTTTATCTTTTTAGTATTGGGCGTGATTCTCAGATATGGTATAATTTTGTTGAATAAATCATCGTCCATTCCCCATACTTCCTTCAACTGATTCAGGCTGTTGTATCCACCCAATAGATTACGGTATTTTACTATCCTGTTGGAAAAAGCACTCCCTATGCCGGGTATCTTCTTTAGATCAGTAGTGTCGGAACTATTTATCTCTATTGTTTCACCGGTTTTTAACTTCTCCAGATGAATGTATTCAGTGTAATGTGTGCTGTCTTTCTGTATATGATATTCTTGTTGGTAGGAGGTTGTTGAATCCCTGTCTTTTAGTTTTTCTATAAATGCTTCAAATTCTCTTTCTGATTCGGGACAGATGGTTTTATCGTTCTCTTTCTGAATGGAAACGAGAATATATATTCCACCAGAGATAACGATAAGGATTAGTAATAATATGATTGCTATTCTATCTCCCTTATGGATATATAGATAATCCTTCCAGCTCATGTATTATTTACCGCTGAGGCTTTCTATCAGGGTATTTATGTTTGAGGTAAACAGGCTCACAGATATTGCCATTACGATAACTCCAAAGAATTTACGCAAAACATATACTCCTCCTAATCCCAGCAGCTTTTCTACTACCTTCAGATATCTAAGTACAAGAAATACGATTATCATGTTAAGAAATAGGGCAATAATTATATTCGATACGTCATAATCTGCACGCATGGATAGCAGTACTGTAAACGTTCCCGGACCGGCTATTAAAGGGAATACAATTGGGACAAGAGTCTTTGATCCTCCCGGTGCATCATTCTTAAATATTTCGACTCCAAATATCATTTCTATCGAGATGATAAATATGACCAATGCTCCTGCAACGGCAAAAGATGATACTTCTACATTGAACATGTTGAGTACCCATTTCCCCACAAATAAGAAAGCTGTCATTATTATAAAAGAATAGATCGCAGCCTGTAGCGGGTTTATGTCTCTGCCTTCTCCTTTGAAACCAAGAAATATAGGAATTGAACCGGATACGTCGATTAGTACGAAAAGCACAACAAATGCGCTCAGAATTTGCGTTATGTCAATATTAAAGTCCATAGTATTTGCTTTTTTAGGATTACACAAAGGTAAATAATTTTTGATGCATCAAAAAAGTTAAAGAGAAAATAGTATACAGGCTAAATATGTTTTATAATAAGCAATTAATAAAAAACTTTTGTAAGTTTGTAAAAATATAATATTTGTATGAATAACCACGGATTTGTAAGGGTGGCAGCAGCTTCTCCGGCTTTGAAAGTTGCAGACTGCGATTACAACACTGACGAAATCATAAAACTCATAAATAAGGCTGAAGAAGATAACATTTCGGCAATAGTTTTTCCTGAACTATCCATCACTGCATATACTTGCGGAGACCTCTTTCTACAAAGTTTGTTGCTTGAAGAAGCCTTGAAATCACTCAACCGTATTTGTGATGCTACTGGCAATCTGTCTATTGTGGCGTTGGTAGGTCTGCCTATAGCTGTATCCAATCGACTTTATAATATGGCGTTAGTCGTTAGTGGCGGACGAGTTATGGGGGCTGTTCCTAAAACGTTCTTGCCGAACTATAATGAGTTTTACGAAAAACGATGGTTTTCATCATCCGAAGAATTAAAAGAAAAAACAATTACCTTGTGTAATCGTTCTGTTCCTGTGGGAGTTGATCTTGTCTTTAAAACAGAGTTGTTTAATTTCTCAATTGATGTTTGTGAAGATTTATGGACTCCAATACCGCCGTCAAGTATCTCTTGTCTCAATGGCGCAGAGGTGATTTTTAATCTTTCGGCGAGTAACGAGACTACAGGTAAACATCTTTATCGAAAATCTCTTGTTAGCCAACAATCGGCACGTTGCATTTCCGGATATGTATACGCTGCATCGGGTAACGGGGAGTCTACTACCGATATAATTTTTGCCGGTAGTAGTATGATTGCAGAGAATGGTTCGATTTTGGCTGAAGGAGAACGTTTTTCGTTCGATAGTAAAGTTACAGTTGCAGATATAGATATTGATCGGTTACGCATTGATCGGTTGAAGAATAAATCATTTTCTTTATCCGAATATGCAGCTATAAAAGGGATTGAATTTAGAGATGTTTTTGTGTCTAAAAACCTTATTTCAAAATCTATTTCAGATAAATTGGGTAAGGATAAAAAAGCGGGCATAAAAAAATACGGACTCAGGCGATTTGTATCTCCTACACCTTTTGTTCCAACAAATGATGGGACGTTGAATGAACGTTGTGACGAAATATTCTCAATACAAGTTAGCGGCCTAGCCAAAAGGATGCTGCATACCAAGATTCAAAAGGCAGTAATTGGTGTTTCGGGTGGTCTTGATTCTACATTGGCATTGCTTGTTTTAGCCAAAACATTTGACAAACTGGATATACCTAGAGAGAATATAATCGGTATCACAATGCCGGGCTTTGGGACTACTGACCGCACTTATACGAATGCAATTAAGTTGATGCAGTCGTTAGGAACAACGATTAAAGAAATATCTATAAAAGATGCCGTAATTCAGCATTTCAAGGATATTGAACATGATGTAAATACCCATGACATAACTTACGAAAACTCTCAGGCTCGTGAGCGAACCCAAATACTGATGGATTATGCGAATAAAGTAAATGGGCTTGTGATAGGAACGGGAGACCTCTCGGAATTGGCATTAGGATGGTGCACCTATAACGGTGATCATATGTCGATGTACGCTGTGAATACCGGCATTCCGAAGACACTTGTTCGCACCCTAGTAGGATGGATTGCTGATACACATATGGATGAGTCGTCTAAAGCTGTACTTCTTGATGTAATGGACACTCCTGTTAGTCCCGAACTGCTTCCTATGGATGAAAACGGAGAGATCTTGCAAAAGACAGAAGATGTGATAGGGCCGTATATTTTGCATGATTTCTTCTTATATTACGTGTTGAGATTTGGGTTTCCTCCTTCAAAAATATATTTTCTAGCTAAGCATGCTTTTGCAGAACAATATACTAATCAGGAGATATTGAAATGGCTTAGAACATTCTTTTGGCGGTTTTTCTCTCAACAGTTTAAGCGTTCGTGTCTGCCTGATGGGCCGAAAGTAGGATCTGTAAACTTGTCACCACGAGGTGACTGGCGGATGCCGAGTGATGCATCTGTGGCTTTGTGGATGAAAGAATTGGAAACATTAGAACTATAGTTTATTATATTTAAAGACAATTATTTACTTTACAAAAAGATATTTATATTATTTGAATTATTGAGAAGACTATTATGGACTTTTGCATATAATGGAAGATTCATAATCATAAAACAAATACACATTAGGTAAAGCTGAGAATGTAGATATAAAATTACAGTATATTTAATCTTTAGTACCTAAGCATGTATCGATCTTTCCGATCGAAACTTTATAATCAGAAAAACTATATGACTACAACAAGACTTTTTTCAACAATCTTTCTATTTTTTTATTTTACATCTTTATTTGCTCAGGATGAACCCCCTTTCCGATTTGGGATAAGAGGGGGAGGAAACCTATATAGTGGCGTACTGAATGTTGCACCGGAAATTAGTAAAAAACTACATGCCGGCTATCAACTTGGATTCACTGCCGAATATAAGTTCAAAGACAATGCTTATTTGCAAACAGAAGTAAGCTTTATCACAAAAGGGGTGATGTATAAAAGTGCCGAAACTTTAGGAAATGGAGTAAAACAATGGAAGCAGGATTTTACTCTTAAATACATACAGATTCCTTTTCTGATTGCCTATAAACTTGAAATAGAGGAAAATGTTAGTTTATATTTTCATGGCGGACCTTATTTCGCCTACGGCATAGGAGGTAAAACAAGCCTAAAGATAACTCATAAGCAAGCCGAAGGTGAAGATGCTGAGACTAGCCAAGATTCATTTGGAGAAAATGGATTAAAAAAATTAGATATTGGCATAAGGTTTGGTTCAGGACTTGAATTTGAGAAATATACTATAGGATTTGATTTTGAATATGGGCTCACAAATATTAGTCGTAAAGACACTAAATTGAGTTCTCTTCTCAATGATAGAGGATTTAAAAATAAGGGAGTATGTTTATCGTTAGGCTATAAATTCTAAAAAAGAAGCGTAAAGAATATAAATTTGAAAGAAGAAAAAACAATAAATTGAAATTATATTAATTCTTACAAAAAGTCTCTTATTCTTTCTTTTGCCATTGTTTTTTTAACATAGTTCTATTACCTTTGGAGAGAGTAATCCGGATTTTATTTATCGTTGATAAACAAAGGGATAAAGATATTCTAATGAAAAGATAAGAATATAAAGAAATAAATATACTCAGGAAAATGAACGGCTTTGGCGTTTATATGTTATAAACATGGAAATTAAAAATTAAATCAAATGAAGAGTACTCTAGTTAATACCAATTTCCATTTTAATGGGCAAACAAATGTCTATCATGGAAAAGTAAGGGATGTATATTCTGTAGGTAACGACCTATTAGTGATGATTGCAACAGACCGTATTTCGGCTTTTGATGTTGTGTTACCAAAAGGTATACCATACAAAGGACAGGTGCTGAATCAGATTGCTGCGAAATTTCTGGATGCCACAGCCGATATTGTTCCTAACTGGAAATTGGCAACACCAGACCCTATGGTAACAACAGGGTTGCGTTGCGAGCCGTACAAAGTAGAAATGGTAATTCGCGGCTATCTGACCGGTAGTGCTTGGCGTGAATACAAAGCAGGAGCAAGAACTCTTTGTGGAGTGCCACTTCCTGAGGGGATGAAAGAGAATCAAAAATTTCCTACCCCGATCATTACTCCTACAACAAAGGCAGATGAAGGTCATGATGAAAATATATCTAAAGAAGAGATAATTGCACAAGGATTAGTAAGTAGAGAAGAATACGAGCAACTTGAAAAATATACTTATGCACTCTTCCAACGCGGTACAGAAATGGCTGCGCAAAAAAAACTGATTCTTGTAGATACAAAGTATGAATTCGGTAAAAAAGATGGAAAGATTTACTTGATAGATGAAATTCATACACCAGACTCATCTCGCTATTTTTACGCTGATACTTATCAAGATCTGTTTGAAAAGGGAGAAGAACAACGACAACTATCTAAAGAATTTGTTCGCAAATGGTTAATGGATAACGGATTCCAAGGTAAAGAAGGGCAGACTGTTCCGGAGATGACAGAGGAATATTGCAAAAGTGTATCGGAACGTTATATTGAACTATACGAGAAGATAGTTGGAGAACCGTTTATAAAAGCAGATGTAAGCAATGTTTCGGAACGTATCGAAGAAAACATTAGCAGATATCTAAAAAAGAGAGGATAGAAACGGATGCCAAATCTCTATATTATAGCTGGCTGTAATGGTGCGGGAAAAACAACCGCATCATACGCCATGTTTCCTGAAATGCTCGATTGTAAGGAGTTTATCAACGCCGATGAAATAGCCAAAGGATTGTCTCCATTTCAGCCGGAGAAAGTCGCTATTGAAGCCGGTCGTATCATGCTTATGCGTATGAACGAAATGATGCGTCTTCAGGAAGACTTTGCTATAGAGACAACATTGGCGACCAAGTCGTACGTCAACTTTATCAGACGTGCGCAAGCTGAGGGTTATTTTGTAACACTTATATACTTTTGGCTCGAATCGCCAGAATTGGCAATAAAAAGGGTAGAGCAGCGCGTGCGTTTTGGAGGGCATCATGTTCCTGATGATGTTGTGGTAAGACGTTACTTTGCAGGAATGCGAAACTTATTTTCGCTATTTATTCCTATCTCCGATTATTGGCTTTTGGTTGATAACTCAACCGATCCATTCAGAATTATTGCAGAGGGGAACAGAACTAAAATACAGGAAATTCAAGATGAAGATACTTTCTTCTATCTCAAGAATGCTTGATCTTCAACTGAAGTCTACTTCAATTATATTCCATAAAAGATAATGAGCTATAAAGCCGAAAAAGTAGTGCCTTATTCCTCTACTGAGAATAAGGGAGCACAGGTCGAACGTATGTTCGACTCCATTGCCGAAAACTATGATACCCTAAACCATACTATGTCAATGGGTATAGATATAGGCTGGCGTAAGAAGGGCTTGTCTATGCTTAAAAAGAATAACCCTCAACATATATTGGATATCGCTACCGGTACAGGAGACCTCGCTATACAGGCTTATGATATATTATCTCCTCAGCATATACTGGGAATTGACATATCTGAAGGCATGATGAATGTTGGGCGTCAAAAAGTAGCGAAAGCGGGGTTGTCTGATAAAATAAGTTTCGAGAAGCAAGATTGTATGGCTTTGAGTATTGAAGATAATTCGTTTGATGCGGCAATAGTAGCTTTTGGGGTTCGTAACTTCGAAGATTTAGACAGGGGATTGAAAGAAATACTACGAGTTCTTAAGCCGGGAGGGCAGTTGATGATTCTAGAACTTAGTACTCCCCAACATTTTCCCATGAAGCAAGCATATTGGTTGTATTCTAGATTATTTATACCTACAGTTGGGCGATTGATCTCAAAAGATAAAACAGCCTACTCTTATTTACCAAAATCAATAGAAGCTTTTATTCAGGGAAAAGATATGACAGAGACCCTATTGAAAAATGGTTTCCGAAAAGCAATATACAAGACTTATACGCTTGGTGTTTGCTCTATGTATCTGGCGGAAAAATAATTTCTCTTTCATAAAAAAGCAAGACTCCATTCATCAAATATTTTAACGGAGTTTGTACCATGCTTTTCTAGGCCTTTTCTTATTTTGTCTATTGACTTTTCTACTCCCAGATTTGTCTTTGAATAAAAACAATCGGCAAAACAAATAATCTTTTCCTCAATGCTCATTGGTTGCATATTGCGGTGCGGTAAAGGCAGGTTCTCTGCTTTTATTTCTTCGAGAGAAATGCCCACGCCTGTATGTCTTTCACAAACCAATGCATGACGGTGATATCCTTGGGCATCTAATAACTCACGTCCCAAGTATCCATGACACACATACGGAGCTATTCCATTACACTCGATAGAAGGAGCGTTGGTAAGGAAAATACCTATATCATGAAGCATGGCGGCTTCCTTTATAAATTGAATATCAGCATTTAATTCTGGGTGCTTCTTTGCAATCTCCAGGGCTTTGTTCATTACCTCTTTGCTGTGTCTGATCAGTATCTTGTATAAATCAGAATCTTTCTTATAATATTTTTCTATAATAGCGATCACGTCCATGACATATAAATATTTATTGAGTACGAATTGTGTAAATTTGTAACATGTCTTATATTCAATATTAGAAACAGTCAATATCAAAAAAAGTTTTGTAATTTAGTAACAATAAAAATAGCCTCATGTCAATTGAGGATATATAGAAAATGAGATAAGTAAACAAACCTCGAATAGGATTGTTTACATGCTGAGAATAAATAATAAAACAACATAGTTATGTCAGATAGTGGCAATAATGAATGTCCTCTTTGTGGTAAAGATACACAAGATGGTGAAATATTCTGTCGTGACTGTCAGGAAATTGCACAAAATTCTTACTCCTCAGGTTTGCTGTCGGCAGATCAAGAGGCGGTAATATCCGCTGAGCTTGATGAAGAAGCCCATCAAGGCGAAGTAAATAATTTAGACAATGCTTTAGATAAAGATGAAACTTCACCTTCGACAGAGACGGAAGATAAGAATACATTTTTCCGTAAAAATAAGAAGCTGTTAATATTCTTCTTTGTAGGGCTCATTATCTTCATGATAGTTGGGGTGATAGGTGGCTACTTGCGTCAACAGAATTTGAATACGTTGGCAACTGAAACTGCATATTGGAACAAGTGTATTGAAGAAAACACTCCTTTGGGATATTCTAAATACTTGGTGAAATACCCCGAAGGGAAATATAGTGAGGAAGCCTATCAAAAGATTGTAGAACTGCGTGACAATGAGCGAAAAGCTTGGGAGAAACTCAGAAGCTCAAATGATATAGATGCCTTGTTTGCTTTCCTCAAAGATCATCCTGAAACACTTTATCTAAAAGATATTCGGCATGTGATAGATTCGTTAAGTTGGATTGGAGCTCAAGCTCAAAACTCGGCAGATGTCTATTTGGCTTATCTGGAGAATTCAAAGCTCGGACGGATTGATGGAGAGTACATTGCATTGGCTCAGGAACGTTACGACTATCTTAGCCAGCTGAAAACGCTCGAAGGAAAAGATCTGGATGAAGTGAAGAAAACCTTGACAGATTTCTTTAGTGCCATGTCTACTGTTAGCAGTAAAGGAATGCAAAAATTATCCGTAGATACCTTAAGCCAATTCTATACCTCTAAAAACCTATTGAGCAAGCATATTGCAGATTCATTGACAGTAGGTCGTAAAACAGATAAAATACGCAGTGTGCTTTACACTCCTGTTACAGACTCTATAGAAGCTATCCTTGACAACAAAGGCGTTTGTTTTATTACATTGCCTGTGAAGAAGGAAGTAACTTATTCAGATAGGAAAAAGAAGAAAGATCTCAGTCAGTCTACTCTCAGCATAGAGCTTAATAATAAGAAATTGCAGGCTATCTATAAAAAGTCTAAAGCTACAAAATAGAGATAGCATTCCTTTCCTTCTTATTATTAATTAAAATATTGCTGATATTCTGTCGGGAGCTCTTCTATCTTTTTTATATCAATGTCTTTATAGAATACCTCTCCGGCTTCGCTCTGTAATTGTATTTTGCCTTCTACCAATGGCTTTGTTTCCCCATTGTTCAGGTAGCGTAGATTGGATAATGCCATTACTACATTGCCGTTTACAATATGTAAGCTTTTGCCTTCGTAGCATATAAGCTCGATATCGTTCCACTCATCTTTGGGTTTTTCTGTTGTGCCTTTTGCTGCGCAGTAGTAGCCGTTAGGAGAGTTAACTCCGATGGGGATTGAAAAGGCTGAATTGTCGAATATTACTTTCGATGAATCCTTTCGGGCACGCACATCCATTTGAGTTTGACCTATGCACCAGTAGTCTCCACTACTGCCCTCAGTTCCGGTTTCTATTAGTTGAAATTCATGACTTGTCATCCATGTTCTCCAATAGTCGGCACCACACTCTCCGATGGAATGGTATAGTATTCCTGAATCTAAAGACTTATTGAGCCTTGGTTCCCATTTTTTATTTCCCCATTTCATCTTTAGTCGGAGATGATAATTTCTATAACTCTCTTTCGTAAAAACACATCCGTAAACTTCCCCGCTAACCTTTAATATTGGTTCGTCACCCTCCTGTATTACGGTGAATACATTTTTATGGTTATTGTTATATCCTATAGGTTTGATCGTATCTCCGTTTGCATCTAAAGGAACACTACCATTATAGTTGTCTTTCATCTCATAACTCAGATACATATCCCATCTTGACAAATCTTTATCAAGCAAAGATGTCCATCCGGTCTCTTTTTGTTCTTTAGATCCGCATGAGATAAATAGGACGACTAACAATAAACAGATTAATTTTGATAATATGTTTTTCATAAATAAAAATGATAATGTATTGAATGATTGACTGTTCAAATATATGCAATTAATTTGTTAGTTTTTTGAAAGTCCTATATATTCTACTCAACAGATTCTAACAATAGAGCAAAAGGTGACAAAAGTGACACTTTTTAGACCCTTATCTATTGTCACTTTCTGAATTTGCTCTGCTCTCTTTATCCTTGCTTGTCATATATAGGAACGAAGCGCTTCTTCTATTATAAGATAATTTATTTACATAAAAGTACGTTGTAATCTTATATTCAACAAAAAGAGTGAGCTTTAGTCTTTGGATTATACTTCCATTTTCAATATTTTCCTAAATTTGCAATACGTAACAAATTGAATGAAAAGAATGAATAATAGAATTACATCTTTATTTGGTATAAAATATCCGATTATATCAGGAGGTATGGTTTGGTGTAGTGGTTGGCGTTTGGCTTCGGCAGTCAGTAATGCCGGAGGACTTGGGCTTATAGGAGCCGGGTCTATGCATCCCGAAACATTGCGCGAGCATATACAAAAATGTAAGGCGGCTACGGATAAACCTTTTGGTGTGAATGTGCCATTAATGTATCCTGAGATAGAAAAGATTATGGATATTATTATATCCGAAGGGGTGAAGATTGTATTTACATCGGCAGGGAATCCTAAGCTTTGGACTAAAAAGCTTCAAGATAATGGAATAAAAGTAGCACATGTTATTTCCAGTTCTAAATTTGCATTAAAATGTGAAGAGGCAGGAGTAGATGTTGTAGTGGCCGAAGGGTTCGAAGCCGGAGGGCATAACGGACGTGAAGAGACTACCACGATGGTGCTGATTCCGCAAGTAAGGAAAAGCATATCGATACCTCTTATTGCAGCCGGAGGGATAGGAACGGGCAGTGCTATGTTGGCTGCTTTCGCATTAGGGGCGGAAGGTATTCAGATGGGTACTCGATTTGCTCTTACACAGGAGAGTTCGGCTTCCAACGAGTTTAAGGAATTGTGTATAAATCTTAAAGAAGGGGATACTATTCTCTCATTGAAAAAACTTAGTCCTACCCGACTAATAAAGAATGATTTTTATACTACAGTACAGGAAGCAGAAGACAGGGGAGCAACAGCAGAAGAAATGCGTGGAATTTTAGGACGTGGACGTGCTAAGAAAGGAATTTTTGAAGGAGACCTTTCGGAAGGCGAACTCGAGATAGGACAAGTCAGCTCACTAATTGAAGACCTTCCTACAGCGGCAGATGTAGTAAATAGTGTAATTGAAGAATATAACGCGAAAGTTGAAAATATGATTTCGCAAGACATGAAATTCTGATAATAAAAAATAGGAATTGATACGGAGGTTTTCATAAAATTGGAAGCCTTCGTTTCGGTTCGTTCAGTACTTCTTAAACAGGAGAGCTACAGAATATAAACAGATACGAAGATAGCCTGATCTTATTTTTATAATAAGATTAATTATATATAATACCTAAATCTCAACTGATAAAAACATGAGAAAATTCTGTTGTATATATGTACTGATAGTTCTTTGTCTCTTTTCGGCCTGTAAAAAGAAAGAACAGAAGACTCCCTATGATTTTGAGCAGATCAAACAAAAGAAGGAACTAACCATTATTACGCTCAATACCTCTACATCTTACTTTATATACAAAGAAGAGCCTATGGGGTATGACTATGACCTCGCTCAGGATTTCTGCGACCACTATGGGCTGACATTGAAAGTAAAGGTAGCGGAGAATACCAACAAGCTTGTGGAGATGCTGAATAATGGTGAAGGCGACCTCATCGCCTATGCCGTACCTATACAGACAGGACTTAAAGATTCTATCCTATATTGCGGACTGCAACAAATAACCCATCAGGTATTAATCCAACAGGCAAATAAGGGAGATACTATAATAAAAGATGTAACGGGCTTGATCGGCAAAGAGGTGTATGTGGAAGACAATACAAAATATTATCAACGCTTGCTGAATCTGAATTCCGAACTGGGAGGAGGTATCAACATTCATCCTGTAAATGAGGATACGATTACCAGTGAAGACCTCATCGAAATGGTATCTCAAGGAAAGATAAAATATACAATCTGTGATGAATATATTGCCAAGTTGAACAAAACATATTATCGAAATATAGATATATCGCTTCAGATCAGTTTCGACCAACGCTCATCATGGGCTGTGCGGAAAGATTCTCCCCAGTTGGCAAAAGCATTAAATGAATGGTTCCAGCAGAATGGGAATACTCCTGTTTATAAAGGAATTACTAAAAAGTATTTCGAGTTGAGTAAGCAGACTTTCGAGGGTGAGTACGAAATCCCGAAGAATTTACCTAAGGGCGCAATTTCCATTTACGACGAACTGTTTAAAAAGCACGCTAAAGGTACAAAGTACGATTGGCGTTTTTTGGCAGCGATATGCTATCATGAGTCTCGCTTTCAGAATAATCTCACCTCATGGGCGGGAGCTGCCGGAATAATGGGATTGATGCCACGCACAGCAGCGTCTCTTGGTCTAAAAAGTGAAGACCGCATGAACCCCGATTTAAGTATAGGTGCTGCCGTAGAGCTACTCGACAGGCTAGACAAGATATTTGGTAAAGTAAGTAGCATAGAGGAGCGGGAGAAATTCTTGCTTGCAGCTTATAATGGAGGAAATGGACATATAAATGATGCGCAGGCTCTGGCTCAAAAATATGGTGCTAACCCTTATATATGGGAAGGGAATGTGAAGAAATATTTGGAGCTGAAAGGAAATCCCGAATATTATAATGACCCTGTATGTAAAAGTGGATACTTCAGAGCCGGACAAACGACACGTTACGTAAACGATGTATTAAGAACAATGGATCGCTTCAAAAGGATAAGTCCAAAATAATAAAATCAGAAAAGGGTATTTGCTATAAGCTGTACCCTTTTAGTTTTTCAGTGATTTTTACTGCTTCTACAGCTTCTTTTACATCGTGCACGCGTAATATGTCAGCCCCGTTCTGTAGGGCAAAAGTGTTCAGGATGGATGTGCCATTGAGGCTTGCTTCGGCTGTTGAGTCTATCAAATTGTAGATCATTTTCTTTCTGGAAATGCCGACAAGCAAAGGAAGATCGAAAATAGAGAAGCCTTTCAGTGAAGCCATCAACTCGTAATTCTGGTCGATAGTTTTACTGAATCCAAAACCCGGATCTATTATAATATCGTTTACGCCTTTGAGGTGTAGCTCGGCTATTTTTTTAGAGAAGTAGTAAAAAATATCTTGAATCAGATTGTCGTAATCTGTCAATTTGCTCATTGTTTGAGGTGTGCCTCGCATGTGCATAAGTATATAAGGAACATTGAGCGAGGCAACGGTATCGAACATATTTTTGTCCATTTCACCTCCCGATATATCATTTATAATGTCAACACCATGTTCTTCTACACAAAAAC
Source organism: Dysgonomonas sp. Shenzhen-Wh21 (assembly GCF_043392705.1). NCBI lineage: Bacteria > Pseudomonadati > Bacteroidota > Bacteroidia > Bacteroidales > Dysgonomonadaceae > Dysgonomonas > Dysgonomonas sp. Shenzhen-Wh21. The sequence goes on along the minus strand of NZ_JAIXHZ010000126.1, from coordinate 135,199 downwards.
GAGCTACATCACTATAGAATGTGTCAACCGAGAGAATGGCGTCGGGGAATTCCTTATTTATAATATTCAGTGCCGGTTTTAGGCGTTCTATCTCCTCTTTTGACGATAATAATGTAGACGAAGGACGTGTAGATTGTGCTCCTATATCCACAATTTTACCTCCTTGTGTTAATATTTCTGCTACACGGGCAACAATCTCTTGTTCGCCCTGCTTGCGGCTCTCTGCAAAAAATGAATCAGGAGTGATATTTAATATTCCCATCACAATAGGTTGCGACAGTTCTAGCAATTCTCCTTTTATATTAATTGTTTTCATGCAATTCTCCCTTTTACTAAGATGTAACAAAAGTAACAGATTTTCTGCGATTATTGCAATCTACTTTTTCCATTATTTGAAGCTGAGTCTTCAATAAAATAAAGAGGTGATATTTCTTGTGATGTTCAACGCTAGTGAGATGTCTCTCAGAACTCTCTCAGTCCCGATACTTTATAGCGGCTCAACGTTTCTAGTTTTACGTTCTTGCCTACTACCACTCCATTGTCATAAAGGGCTTGTTCTACAGCTTTAAAAGCTATTTCGGGATGATTATTGTCTTGGCTGAGGTGGCAAAGCCAGATGTTCTGAAGGTTTTCGCTGTATATGCTTGCAATAAACTGGGCAGATAGACGGTTGCTAAGATGTCCCATTCCATTGCCTATGCGTTGTTTCAGATAGTAGGGGTATTTACCCGCCTGAAGCATATATTCGTCGTAGTTGGCCTCAATTACCAGGTGATTTGCCTTCGCGGCATATTCTTTTATCGTATCGGTAATCCGTCCGATATCTGTTACTAATACAAACGTCTGCTCGTCGAACTCAATGTGGTACCCTACATTCTCGATACTATCGTGGGGAACCTCGAAGGCGGTTATTTGAAATTCTCTGATAGAGAATGTTTGTTCTTTTTCTATAATCTTTCTTGAATGCACCAAGCTTGCGCGTACAGCCCTGTTTCTTAAGATGCCGTTATGTACTGTTTCTGTTGCATAAACAGGGATGTTGTATTTATCACCGAGGCACCCCACTGTTTTGATGTGATCGGCATGATCGTGGGTTACCAATACGGCTATGATTTTATCGAATGAGACACCATATTCGCGCAGGGCTTTTTGTATCGAACGTATTCCTATGCCGGCATCGATGAGTACACCATATTCATTCGTTCCCAGATAGTAGCAATTTCCACTGCTACCACTACCAAGGCTGAAAAATTTATATTTATATTGAGGGAATAGGCTGTACTGCATAATGAATGCAAAGTTATATAGTCCTCCCAATAAAAAAGACTTATATTAGGTTAAAAAATAGACCTAAAGAAAAAAATATCTTTTATTTATTTTAATACGGAAGGGCTAGCAGGCTCTTATTTCTTCAAGAAGCATGTTTTAAGTACAATGCTCGATCCGTCTATCTTGCAATCCACTTCAGTTGGTTCTTCTGTAAGGCGGATACTTCTTACCTTTGTACCTCTTTTTATTACCATCGATGATCCTTTTACTTTCAGATCTTTGATTACCGTAACCGCATCTCCGTCCTGTAGTTCTGCGCCGTTGCTGTCTCGTGGTGTCATATCGTCTGATTCTGCTTTTGCTTCGCCTGTCCATTCGTGAAAACAGTCGGGGCAAATAAACATAGTACCATCAAAATATGTATTTTCCATGCTACATGCAGGGCAATTTGGAGTATCTCCCATTTCGTGCTAATTTTTATAGTGTTAAAAAATGAATTATACTCTTTTTCGGTAAGAAAGTATAGAGTATAATATATTTACTAATTATTTGAAATAAGGTACAAAGATAAGGCAAATAGCAAGTGCATCCAAATAAGGAGTAGAAACGGGGGATGATTGGCAAGGATAAGGGATTTATTGATATTGCTTAATGAATGTTTAGTGATAATAAAATATATTATCCGAACAATACAGTTAACAAAATAATAGGTTAAATTTGTTACTTAAAGAAAAATCAACGATCTGTTTTATGTAGATCAGGATGCAATTTAGATAATATATATTGAGCCGTTAAAACGGCAGAAAAATTAAAATATACAATGGAGAACCAATTAAAAGAGATCGTTTATTCTCGTGATACAATTGAATTTGTAACAGTCGCAGTACAATATTGTGGCTATTTTGAAAGCTTTGAAGATGTAAGCGAAGCGGAATTGATAGATAAGCTTACAAAGCTTCTTCCACTGCTTTACTTAAAAGCTTCTCTTGTGCCCGAGACAGATATCATAAATGAAGACGAGGAACCTGAGATAACAGTAACGGAGGGAGATTACAACTATATTTCTTCAAAGCTATATGATGTATTTCAGAATAATGATGCGTATCTTGAGGTTTTTCTTCAGGATATGAAATATAGTGACACTCCTATTACTGCCAGTATAAGCGAAGATCTCTCGGATATCTATCAGGATTTGAAGAACTTCATTACAGTTTTTGAAAGAGGTGTTACAGACAATATGAATGATGCACTATATTTCTGTATAGAGAATTTTAAGTCATATTGGGGGCAGAAGCTGGTAAATGTTTTAAGAGCTTTGCACTCACTCAAATATACGATAGTAAATGATAACCTTGATGAAGATCTCGAATCTGCTGATACAAATGAATTATGGTAAACACTATATCCAAAGCTGAATTGTCTACTTATGCACAGGAAGTTTTTCCGGGTAGAATAATCGTAATACAAGAAGAAACCGAAGCAAAGAAAGCATGCGACTATCTTAGCAAATGTGAAGCTATCGGATTTGATACAGAGACCCGCCCTGCTTTTCGTAAGGGAGTGACGCATCAGATAGCACTTATGCAGTTGTCTACAATCGATACTTGTTTTCTATTCCGGCTCAATCTGATCGGGTTTCCTGCTTGTCTGGCCGAACTTCTTGTCAATCCTGCCGTGAAGAAGATCGGGCTGTCGCTGAAAGATGACTTCTCGGCGATACACAAGCGGATGAGTTTGGCTCCGGCTAACTTCGTCGAATTACAGTCTTTTGTTAAAGATTACGGTATAGAAGACAATGGCTTACAGCGTATTTATGGCATACTTTTTGAAAAGAGGATATCAAAAGGGCAACGCCTGTCAAACTGGGAAGTAGATGTACTTTCTGACTCACAGAAAATGTATGCTGCGCTCGATGCATGGGCTTGTCTGAGGATATATAACGAACTTAAAAATAAAGAAAAAATAAATTCGGTCAGGAGCTGATATTCTGATGCTTCTGACTCATAATTGAAAAATATATGGCATTTATAGATTATTACAGCATTTTAGGTGTATCTAAAACTGCCAGTGGCGATGATATAAAAAAGGCTTACCGAAAGTTAGCCCGTAAATATCACCCTGACATAAATCCTAATGATGAGGAAGCAAAGAAGAAATTTCAGCAGATAAATGAAGCGAATGAAGTTCTGTCCGACCCCGAAAAACGGAAAAAGTATGACGAGTACGGAGAGAACTGGAAGCATGCCGAAGAATTTGAAAAAGCCCGTCAGCAACAAGCTCAAAATGGAGGTTTTGCTGATTCTAGCACTTTCGGGGGCGACTTTGGCGGAAGGGCATATAGCTTTTCCGGTGAAGACGAAGGAGGGTTCTCTGACTTTTTTGAATCCCTGTTCGGCGGCAGAGGTGCATCCAGAGGTTCTCGGACAAGCGCATTTAGGGGTCAAGATTATACTACGGAGCTGCACTTAAGTTTGCGTGATGCCTCTGAAACCCATAAACAAACATTGACTCTTAACGGAAAAAATCTACGGATAACAATTCCGGCAGGGGTAGCAGACGGACAAGTAATAAAGCTGGCAGGACAAGGAGCTCCCGGTAGGAATGGAGGTCCAAACGGTGATCTGTATATTACGTTTGTGATACAAGAAGACCCGAAATTCAAAAGAGTAGGGAATGACTTGTATACGAATGCAGATCTAAGCTTGTATAAAGCTGTGCTTGGAGGAGAGGAAACGGTAGACACTTTTACAGGAAAAGTAAAATTGAAAGTTGCCGCCGGAACTCAGAATGGGACAAAAGTTCGTCTAAAAGGGAAAGGTTTTCCTGTATATAAAAAAGATGGACATTTTGGAGATCTGATTATTACCTATACAGTGAAAATCCCGACCAATCTGAATGCAGAACAGAGGGAACTGTTCGAAAAGTTAGCAAAGTCTTAATTTAAAGCGCCACAGTTATGAATTCAGAACTGATTATTATACACGAATATTGTATTCAAAATCAAGTAGAGCCCGATTTTATTGTGCAGCTTGAAAATGAAGGACTGATACAGGTAAGTATTGTTGATAACGAACGGTATATACATATTTCGCAGTTGAGGCACTTGGATCAGTATGTACGTTGGTATTACGACCTGTCAATTAATGTGGCGGGGATTGATGTTATTCAAAACCTTTTGGATAAGATAGATACGATGCAGGACGAAATTTTACGACTAAAAGAACAATTACGTTTGATAGATTAATGTTTATGAAGAAACTTTTATTTCTTATTTCAGCCATAGTGGTTGCTTTTCCTGTGTTTTCACAGAATGAGGTTTTGAGAAACAAGATTCAGAAAATAATTCAGGGGAAGGATGCTACCGTTGGAGTTGCTCTCATTGTGGATGGAAAAGACACGTTGACTATCAATAATAATTTTCGTTACCCAACTCAAAGTGTATATAAATTTCATTTGGCATTGACTGTGTTAGACTATCTAAATAAGAATAATCTCACACTCGATCATCAGGTTTATGTGAAAAAAAGTGACTTACTCCCCAATACTCACAGCCCACTAAGGGACGATTATCCGCAGGGAGAGATGTACCTCTCTGTTGCTGATATTATCAGATATACAGTATCTAAGAGCGATAACAATGGATGTGATATACTGTTTCGCTTGGTAGGAGGTACAGCTGTAGTGGATAGATATATAAGAGATCTTGGCCTCTCTGAGTTTGCCATTGCTGCCACAGAAGAAGAAATGCACGGACCTTGGGAAGTACAGTATACTAACTGGTCTACCCCCTATACTGCAGCACAAGCTTTAGAAATGTTTAGAACACAGGATATTTTACCCCAGCCTTTCCACGATTTTTTGTGGGATACGTTGGCTGGGACTACTACAGGTGGAAATAAAATAAAAGCATTGCTTCCCGAAGGGACATTCGTCGCACACAAAACAGGGAGCTCGTTTCGTAATGCCGAAGGGTTGAAGGCCGCAGAAAACGATATTGCAATCATACAATTACCCGACGGTCGATATTATTCTTTGGTTGTATTTGTTGCCGACTCGATGGAAAGCAATGATGTGAACTGCGGTATAATTTCTCAAATATCAAAAGCGGTGTATGATTCTCTTGAAGAACAGCAATAGCCGTAATTCTACCAAATCGATTTCACTGTATATACTTCCATATTTTTGACTTCAATATTATTCCCCCAGAAGTGAAACCCTTCGGTATTATTGCTATCGGGTTTGCGTTCCATCGAATATGAGAATATTCCTCCGTCGATAAACACTTCTACAGAGGTACGATCTATATAAATATCTGCTGTGAGCTCCATGCTCGTCATGTCTTGTGGCGAATAGAACATTCCGTTCAGCATGTTTCCATTCATATCATAATTTATCAGCCGTTGACCAAATAGGTTGAGCCCTGCATCTGTAGCATGTGATAGCTTAATTGTTGTTTTGATGCGCAGGCAGTCTGAGTTGTAGAACTCTTTCATCTTGTTGTTGGCATCATCCGATTTCAGATTGCTCCATTTTTGAACAGGGGTAAACAATTGTTCTGTCTCTTTTATCGGATTGTTTATCAGCCTTGTGCCTTCTTTTGTAGTTTTTAGAGTTAGCTCGGTAGGGAGTAGCATCATTCCATTGAATGGCATATCGGGTTGGTTTATGCGTCCCCATCCTATTTGTATGCGTCTGCCATCACTGTCGGGGATGTTTGTAAATGTCTGTGCAGCATAAATTGATCCCGAAGTATAATAATATTTGCCAGCCTCAGGAGTGAATGTCTTTCCGTCAAAAGAACCTAGCATATATGTTCCCGAAGCTCCATAGATCACCCATTTGGTATTGTTTTTGTTCCCGTCTATCGGTAGCTCAAATAGTTCTGGGCATTCCCAAAATCCTGTAATATGGCTTTCGTAATTCCAATCTTTCAGATTTTTAGACGTGTATATTGAGTGCCCGTCTCTTTCATTCAGTACCATTACCCAATGTTTTGACGGAGCATACCAAAAAACTTTCGGGTCGCGTGTGTCTTTGCTATTCCATTTGTCTTTTGAGTCTATAAGCGGGTTTTTGTCATATTTTGTCCATGTACGCCCTTTGTCGAGACTGTAAGCCATGCATTGTACTTGCTTTTCAGAGCTATCTGCTGTATAAAAGGCTATCATCGCAGGATTGTCTTTCTTGTTATATCCCGCTGTATTATCATAATCAATGATTGTTGAGCCGGAGAACATTGTGCCCAAATGATCGGGATATAGTGCTTCGGGTAATTGTTGCCAATGTATCAGGTCTTTGCTTACGGCATGTCCCCAGTGCATGTTTTCCCATTCACGTTCGTAAGGATTATGTTGATAGAAAAGATGGTATTCACCATCGTAGTATATCAATCCATTGGGATCATTTATCCACCCTCGTTGAGTAGTGAAGTGAAATTGCGGACGGTTCTTTTCTTTATATAGGTTTTCATGCCCTTCTATTCTGTCATCCTGATAGATTTTGCTTAATCCTGATGGATCACCCTCATAGCTGAAGTTTATAGTCTTACCCTTATAAGCCGCCATATCGCAAAATACCCAGTAATCGGGCTGAGCAGACAGGCGTATTACAAATGATCTGTCTTCTTTTCCGTCTACACTAAAGCTCATTCTTTTTCTCTCTGCTCTTTGTGAAACAGGCAGGTTCAAGTATTTCTTCGTTATCTTTATCTGAATATTTCCGGCAGATAAAGAAAAACAAAATAGAAGTGAAACATGTAGGAATAATAAATTTTTAATGGGCATTTTCATGGTATATCCGATCGTTTATGTTTTCTTCTTTTTTACCAAAATAGTTTCAGTGAGAAGTTCCTGTAGCCTTTCCGGGGATATATTCGTTTGTATTTTTCCTTCGCTTACAAAGGATATTTTACCTCTTTCCTCTGATATAACAATCGCTTTGGCATCGGTTTCTTGCGATATGCCGAGGGCTGCCCGGTGTCTTAATCCGAGAGATTTGGGTATCTCCTGATTCTGAGAAATAGGAAGGATACATCCGGCTGCTTTAATTTTGTTTCCTGATATAATTAAAGCTCCGTCGTGTAAAGGCGTGTTTTTAAAGAATATATTTTCTATCAGACGGGTACTGATCTCGGCATCTAAGACTTCGCCTGTTTCTTCATATTGTCCTAACTTAATCTCTTGTTCGATAACAATAAGTGCCCCTGTATATGTTTTGGCCATATTCATACATGCTAAAACCAGAGAGGTAATAACAGGCTCTGAGAGGCCTCCACGTTCTTTTGAACTGAAGAACCGAGCAAAGAAACGAAAGGTGCGATTGGAGCCGAGCGTCATCAAAAAACGTCGGATTTCATCTTGGAAGATAATGATGAGTACGATGAGTCCAATATCGACAAATTTGTCGAGGATAGCACCCATAAGGCGCATTTCCAGAACTTTAGATACAAGTATCCATAAGATCATAAAAGCCAATACACCATTGAATATGGCTCCTGTGCCCGATTTGGAGACAATCCTATATAATTGGTACATTACTGTAGCTACCAATAGTATATCAATTATATCTTTTATTCCAAAGTTTTCGAGCATATATGCGATACTATATTACTAAAATTCAAAGATAAGTTATTTCTTCGATAGATAATTCAGAAAAGACATCAGTCTTCTTAAAAAATCTTTTATTCCAACATCAGATTCATAATAGGCTGATGGTCTTGAAAGAATCGTTGCTGTTTTTCTTCAAGCTCATGAACCTTGTAGCCAAACAAGAGCCTGCACAGCAATCGTACGTCTGTTTCTATATCAAAAGAGCCTTCCGATTCTAATATCAACTCTACATTTCCACAGTCTATTGAATATATTTGAGGAGTATCTTCCTGCGAACAATCCGTTACTTTTATTCTGAATTTCTTAGATAGATTGTCTTTTGCATATAGGTCTAAAAGAGTCCATGTGTCTATCACACGTGCCATGCCGGGTAGATCCTTCTTTTCGGGGTATCCGTCCAGTTTGTACTCCTTGGCTATAGCCTCAAAGTCATTCCTGCTTTTTTGTACACAAAAGTCTCTGAATCTGAATAATTGATCGAACGTTTGATAAGCCATATCGATATTATCGGAATATGTATCTAGTATTTTTTTGATAGGAATAATATTTTCTCCTTTATCAAATACTTGTTCATATTCGTATTTCTTATAAAAGTCATACAGCCATTCTTCTGCAGGAATCAGTATTGCAAGAGGTATATTTCTTTTGGCAAGTATCCTATGCGCTTCATGAAGCAGCTGTGCCATGTAGCCTTTTTTTCTGTGTTCGGGCAATGTGCATAGTCCTGCCATGTATGCAAAAGGAATTTCCTGCCGGTAAAAGTTTATTGTATACGGCAACATTTGAAGGCTTGCAACCGCTTCTCCTTCTTCAAAATATATCAGTGTATTCTCATGCTTGTATTTGTATGTGAAAAGGATATCGAGAAACTCGTCCGTATCCTCGAAGCATATTTTCCACATACTACGTACTAATTCTGCTGTTTGCTCATTGGCGAATTGTATCATGAGAACGATAATATAATGTTACACAAATGGAATAAGAATTCCTTCTTCTAATAATAGATCAGGGTAATATGACATTTTAGCCTTGCGAAGATTTGCTATACCCATATCTTCCTCTCTGTTGATATATTTGTATTGAGACGCTTCGTGTTTTATAAACTGCTGGTTGATAATTGTATATGCGCCGTTTACTTCGCTGAACGCTTTTTCTACATGCACAACGAAAGTATCAGCCGTAAGTTGCTCTCCTATTGTGAATGCCACGATCTTTCCATTAACACGGATCGCACCTCCACGAAGTTGCAGATATTCGAAGTTTTCGAGCATAATTTTGGTTGCGATATAATCGTATCGTTGAGAGAAATCCGCTTTTGAGGTATTCACTTCTTCCCATTCGTCGAGCATATATGCACACTCTTCCAGCTCTTTTTGGGAAGTCAGAGGAAAATATTCCCAGTCGGGGTTGTCTGCCTTAAATCGGTTGATGTGATTGCGCTTGCTTTGCAGTTTTTTACCCGAAAGGTTAATTAACTTCTCAGACAAATAGATATACTCATCATTGTTGCGATCGGGCAGATATCTGAACTCTCCCGGAATTTCGTTGCGTATTTTTTCCCACATTTCAGACGAGATGCCTTTCATCTGGAATGGTATTTTGTTTATTTTCGCATCTTCTTCTATTAATTTGAATGCATCTATAAGTGGCATTTTCCCGATGGGCATCATATAGTACGTCTGTCCGTCGGAATCCTGGAACCTAAGAAATATTGTACGGTGTTCTATTGCGTACACCGTTTTGAATTTTGCATTCCATGCGTAAAGGTTTGTAAAACAAAAGTCGCAGGCACGGTATTCGTTTCCTGCAAAGGCGGCATCCATTACTTTTTTATCAGAAAGTGTAATCTGCTTAAAGTTGATCATAAATTAGGAATGTATTAAAAATCCTATAAACAAAACTACTATAAATATTGTTTAGAAACACAAGTCCGGATTATTTATATTATATAACATTTGTTTATAAAATAAAATATCACGAAATTTGTGACTTATAAAGAATCATTCTATATAAGAAAACTATCGAAAGATGTCTAAAACGAAGAAAGTGCTGGCTGTAGCCGAAACTTCATATATTATTCGTAAAGGTCTGGTTTATGTTTTATCTCAGCTAAATAGCGTCGGAAAAGTTGTAGAATTGAGAGAAATGGAAGATATAAATTATCAGATAAATATACTCAAACCGGATGCTGTTCTTATCAACCCCATGTTGCTGGGGCATACATCAAGGCATGATATCCGGCAGCAGCTCAATTTGGATAAACAGACAGCAATAATAGCTTTGGTTTATAATCTTATTGATGAGCAGTTTTATCGTTCCTATGATGCAGTTATACGTATAAATGATTCGGAATCGAAGATTGAAGAAACTTTACTTAAATGTCTTGAGAAGGAAACAGGAGGACAGTCAGACACCGAAGAGCTGAGTGATAGAGAGAAAGAAATTTTGATAAGTGTTGTGAAGGGCATGAGTAATAAAGAAATAGCCGATCATCATAGTATCTCTATTCATACGGCTATTACGCACCGCAGAAATATTACACGCAAATTGAAAGTTCATAGTATTTCTGGATTGACTATATATGCAATAATTAATAAATTAGTGGATATTTCGGAAATAAAATATCAAGACGAATAAACTTGTACACAATGCAGAATGTAACAATCATATTTAATAAGAAAATGAAAATGTCGGAGCTTATAGATGCCGACTACCACTTATTATTATTGCTCAATCGGTTAAATATTTCGCTTGGGTTCGGCGAAAAAAGTGTTGAGTCAGTTTGTAAAGAAAATGATTTTGATACAGATTGTTTCCTATTCCTTGCAAACTATCAATCAAATAAATGTATAACCAATATACAAGAGGTGTTCAGCAAATTGCCTCTTGCACCGTTTCTCAGATACCTTAAAAATTCACACAGTTATTTTCTGGAAAGAAGGCTTCCGAATATTCGCCGTAAGCTTGAATTGGTTTTCCCCGAAACAGACAAAGCATTACAAACCGTTGTTCTTGATTTCTTCGACAATTATACCAAAGAAGTATTGGAGCATATGAGGTATGAGGATGATGTTGTTTTTCCTTATGTCTACTCTTTGATTGATAAAGATGCCAATAAGCAATACTCTATCAATATATTTGAAGAACGGCATAATGATATTGAGGGAAAAATAAATGATCTGAAACAGATATTGCTAAAGTACGTTCCGGGCACGACAGATCAGATGCTGATGGTAAATGTTCTTACCGAGCTCTATATGTCTGAAGAGGAACTCGAGGCGCATACTTTTATAGAAGACAATCTGGTTATTCCACGTGTAAAAGAAATAGAGAAAGAGCGCAAAAAGAAGTGATTACTCTTTCTTAAACCAACTACCTAAATCTTTTAAGTTGAATACTTTCTTCAATTTGAAGAAGGCATACAGCATGGAGGCACATAATGTGATCCCTCCCAAATATTTGTATTGCGGGATATGCATCACAATAAAGAGTGTAATACAAATCAGCATTAGATTAATCAGGATCATTGAAATAATCGTATTAGTCCATTTGAAATCTGAGAGCTTCCGTCCGATAATGTATACAAGAGGCAGATATACAATATAGGCAGCCAAATATGCGATTCCTGCCGCATCTAATCCATACAGAGGGTAGAGTATATAGGCGGAGAAGAGATATACACTATAATATGTGACTTCTGATATAAAAAATACAAAGCCTTTATTTTTCACTAGCATAATAAAGGCTATCGGCCAACTTAGTACTTTCAAAAATGAGCCTGCTACTTGCCAGCATAAGAGCGTATTCGCCCCCGAAAATTTTCCCGAATAGAGAACTGATAAAGCGAAGTCGGAGAAAAGCATCATGCCTATAACAATAGGAGAAGCAATAACCAGTACAATATAGCTCTGTTCATTTATGAGTGCTTTCATTTTATCCTTTTCGCTCGCTATTGCCGAAAGACGAGGATAAAAGTCTGATCCCATCGATCTGAGTATGAGTGCAAGATATACATTTGTTATTGTCCATGCCGATTGAAATAGTCCTGCCGCTTCAATATTATCGGTTCGTGTGATGTATGTTCTGATAAGAAACATGCTCACAGTGCTTACAAGAGCTGCCGATACAATGTAAATTCCAAGTTTTAGAGAGTTTAATCCTTCGTGGAAAGCTTCTTTATTTGAGATGTTAGCTTTCTCTATATTTTGTTTCCTGTAATAAAATTCAACACAGAGAAAAGATATTCCTCCCGATACGATAAAAGCAGGGATAATACCTTCCAGCCCGAACATAAAATATATAGGAATGGTGATAATTAAGCCTATTAAGCTGCCCCATACAGCAGATTTTGCCATCTCGGGAATTTTACGCATCCCCTGTAGTATGGTTGATTTGCCTGTTGTAAGTATTGCAAGAAATACGCAAATAGCCAAACCTGCAATTGGTAGAGTATATTTGTTGCTGTCGAATGCCCAAAGACTAATCGGATAGCATAAGATGAGGCAAATGACAGAGCCTATGATTGCCGACCATTTGAACCAAATATTAAGGCGTGATATCACTCTATTGAGGGCTGTCTGGTCTTTTTGGACTTCGGTTTCGGCTATGTCTTTTACTCCCGCAGTATCCAGTCCGAGACTGAATCCTGATCGCATCATGTCTATAATAGATTGGTAGATGCCGATGATGCCTATCCCCGTAGGTCCTAGCAATATGGCAATAATCTTGGTTCGAATGATGCCAATGAGAATAATCAACGCCTGAGATCCCCCAAAAATGGTGGTAGACTTTATTATCTGTTGATATGATGATTTCTTGCTCAATGTTATACTTTAAGGTTTGGTCTTTATTTCGAAGCTGTTTTTAATTGTCTCAAAGCTTTTGTTCAGACTATCTTCTGTGTCACTTTGTATTATGATTAGATAGCTCATATTTCCTGCTTTAAGAGCGAACGTGTTTCCGTAAGATTTTTTAGAATCCCTAACGATCGTAAATTTAGAAGATAATGCATCATATTTGCCAAATTTGGATGGAATAATTTTCTCTGCTGAGTATTCAAACTTTGTTCTGTCTACATTTTTTTGATGCGTTTCTATTACTTCCTTTAAGTCTGTGCTTTTTTCTGTAAATGTTATGAATATAATGTTATTTCCTTCTTTTCCTTTTATAGAATAGGATTCTCCGGGCAATTCGTTTGTTTCTACAGTCCAGCTATGTGGGTATTCGAAAAGTACCCCTTCATAAAAAAGTTTTTTTTCAGCATTGCCGCTAATGCATGAAAGAAAACAAGTAATTAACCCTATGCTTAGCGCAAGAAAGAGAGCGGATCTGTTCATGTTACTTTTGATGAATGATTATGCAAATCTATTATTTTTTTACTGTTTTGCGCTAAATATCAATATCAAACGAAGATAAAATACATGGTTAATGTGTTGTGGTTCTTAAATAATGTGAGGATTTTTGAACTTTAAATATTAGTTGCATAGACAACATCTATTTGATAATCAATAAGATAATGTTCATTTTTAACATGGTTTCTTTTGAAACTAATAGATTCCTTATATCTTTGTGCCCAATTTTAATTAATTATATCAAATGAATATGAAGAAGACATTGGCTATTGCTGTTTTAGCCCTGTGTAGTACCTCGCATGTCTTTGCAGGAGGTATTCTTACCAATACGAATCAGAGTGCGCATTTTATCAGAATGGTTGCTCGTGACGCATCTGTACAAATAGACGCCGCTTATACAAATCCTGCGGGGCTTGTAAAACTTAACGATGGTTTCCATTTTTCTTTTTCCAATCAGAGTGCTTTTCAAACAAGAACGATAACTTCCACTTTTGCTCCATTTGCAGGGTTTGGTGGCGATGCTACAAAAAGTTTTAAGGGAACAGCTTCGGCTCCTATCATTCCTAGTATTCAGGCTGCATACAAAAAAGGTAAATGGGTGCTTTCCGGAAATATTGCAGTGACAGGCGGTGGCGGTAAAGCTACATTTAATGATGGGTTGCCTTCTTTTGAATCAACGATATCAATGTTGCCCGGTTTGCTTGCTGCGAGCGGAATCACCACAAATAACTATTCGGTAGATGCATATATGCGTGGTTCATCATTTATATATGGTGCTCAGATCGGAGGAAGTTATGCTATTAATAATATGTTTTCAGTATATGGCGGTTTTCGTCTTAATATAGTAAATAATAGATACGAGGGACATTTGAGAAATATATCTTTTAACCCTCAACACCCCATGTTAAATCCTACAGGAGGCATGATGTCTGCTCAGACCTTTTTTAATGACGCTGCTTCGTTGGCGAAGGGAACTGCTGCAAATCTGAATCCTTTTATCGAAAGTGGAGCCGGTGCGTATACTGTAGGTCAACTGATTACTGCAGGAAAACTGTCGCAAGCGATGGCCGACCAACTAAGGGCAGGATTGAATATTGGCAATGCCGAGCAGTTTAATCAAATGCAGATACAGCAGGTTCAAGCCGGATATGTAATTGCAGGGCAGGCGTATGAAGCTAATGCAAAAGCTGTAGCTGACAAAAATCTTGATTCATCACAATCCGGATGGGGTATATCTCCTATTCTTGGATTCAACTTCAGTTATAATAACCTGAATGTCGGTATGAAATATGAGTTTCGTACAGCTCTCAACGTAGAGAATAAAACTAAAGTTGATGATACAGGCTTGTTTAAAGATGGAGTAAATACTCCTCACGATATTCCTGCTCTATTCACAGTAGGCGCTTCTTATCAGATTACACCGAAGCTATTGGCAAGTGTTGGTTATCACCACTTTTTCGACTCAGATGCTAAAATGGCAGATGATAAACAAAAGCATATAAACGGAGGTACAAATGAATATTTATTTGGAGCCGAGTATAAAATAGATGACATGTTCTTGGTAAGTGCCGGAGGGCAAATCACCCGCTATGGCGTAAAAGATGAGTATCAGAGAGATTTAAGTTTCTCTATCAACTCATATTCTATAGGTTTAGGTGGTGCGGTAAATGTTGCCAAAAACGTTCTTATAAATGTAGGTTACTTCTGGACAACATATTCAGATTGGACAAAAGACAATCCAAAATATGTTGCAATACCAAATACCAACCCTCAGGCTTATCTTGCTGGGAAAGACGTATTCTCACGTACCAACAAGGTATTTGCTGCGGGAGTGGACTTTTCATTCTAACAGAAGCATTTTATAAAAACTACGGGATTTTAGTGGCAAGATGGAATATTCACGTTCCATCTTGCTTTTTTTGTTTACTTTTCTTTTCAAATATTTGTGTAATTAGCTGATTATGTCTACATTTGCAACCCGAATAATGCATGAAAAGGGCTTGTTCTGATGGCAATGAGTTGATTGTCATTCGAATAGCGTTCGTTTCTTGTGTTGTTTGCTAATTAAATGTATAATTAAAAACTGAATTTAAAAAGTTCTAAAGATTAAAACAACATGCCTACAATTCAACAATTAGTAAGAAAAGGACGGGCGGTTTTGGTTGAAAAGAGTAAGTCTCGTGCATTGGATGCATGTCCTCAACGTAGAGGTGTTTGTATCCGTGTATATACAACAACTCCTAAGAAACCTAACTCAGCGATGCGTAAGGTAGCACGTGTGCGTTTAACAAATTCAAAAGAGGTGAATGCTTATATACCTGGAGAAGGTCACAATTTGCAGGAGCACTCAATTGTACTTGTTAGAGGTGGTCGTGTGAAAGACCTTCCGGGTGTTCGTTACCACATTGTGCGTGGAACATTGGATACTGCAGGAGTAAATGGTCGTACACAACGCCGCTCTAAATACGGAGCAAAACGTCCTAAACCGGGAGCACCAGCGGCAGCTGCAGCTAAGGGTAAGAAAAAATAATTACCTGAGGCAATCCCTTTAACCGAGATTTTTAATTAAGTATTAAAACGGTTTAAGTTTATTGGATAGGCTATATATAGGTTGAGTAAATAGTTCGGCGGAACTTTTGAAGGCATCTAAAATTGGCAACCAAAAACAAAAACAAAATTTTTTAGTAAAAAAATGAGAAAAGCAAAACCAAAGAAAAGACAGATCCTCCCGGATCCTGTTTTCGGTGATGTAAAGGTTACAAAGTTTGTTAACCACTTAATGTATGATGGTAAAAAATCTACTGCATTCGATATCTTCTATACTGCATTGGAGATCGTGAAGAAGAAATTACCAAACGACGAAAAAACTGCTCTCGAAATATGGAAAGCAGCTCTAGATAATGTAACTCCTCAAGTAGAAGTGAAGTCACGCCGTGTAGGTGGTGCAACATTTCAGGTTCCTACCGAAATTCGCCCAGACCGCAAAGAATCTATCTGTATGAAAAATCTTATCCTTTATGCTCGCAAGAGAGGTGGTAAGACTATGGCAGACAAATTAGGCGCAGAAATCTCAGATGCATACAACAATCAAGGAGGCGCATTCAAAAGAAAAGAAGATATGCATAGAATGGCTGAAGCTAACCGTGCATTCGCTCATTTCAGATTCTAACAAAAAGGAAGAGTTAAAAAACAATGGCAAAGGTTAATGACAGTTTAAAGAATACAAGAAATATAGGCATCATGGCGCACATCGATGCCGGTAAAACCACTACTTCTGAACGTATCCTGTTCTATACCGGTCTTACTCATAAGATTGGAGAGGTACATGATGGCGCTGCCACTATGGACTGGATGGAGCAAGAGCAAGAAAGGGGTATTACTATTACATCTGCCGCTACTACAGCAAGCTGGAAGTATAACAATGAGATGTTTAAGATCAACTTGATAGATACTCCCGGACACGTTGACTTTACAGTAGAGGTAGAGCGTTCACTCCGTATTCTTGATGGAGCAATTGCTGCTTATGATGCTGTAAGTGGTGTTGAGCCTCAGTCGGAAACAGTATGGCGTCAGGCTGACAAATACGATGTTCCTCGTATGTGTTATGTAAATAAAATGGACCGTTCGGGAGCAGATTTCTTTGAAGTGGTACGCCAAATAAAAGAAATGTTGAATGGTAACCCATGTCCGGTTCAGATTCCGATTGGAGCAGAAGAACACTTCAAGGGAATCATCGACCTTATCAAAATGAAGGCGATGTACTGGCATGATGAAACAATGGGTGCAGACTACGAGTTGGACGAAATTCCTTCCGAATATCTAGCTGAAGCTCAAGAATGGAGAGAGAAAATGCTTGAAAAAGCTGCAGAATGTGATGAAACGTTGATGGAGAAATTCTTTGATGATCCGTCTTCAATCACAGAAGATGAAATTATCGCAGCATTACGCATCGGTACTCTTTCTATGCAGATCAATCCAATGTTGTGTGGATCTTCTTTCAAAAACAAAGGAGTTCAACCGTTATTGGATGCTGTATGTAAATTCTTGCCTAGCCCAATAGATACAGTAGCTATCGAAGGTACAGACCCAAGAACAGGTGCTACTATCGTTCGTCACCCAAGCCCAAGTGAGCCAATGGCTGCTTTGGCATTCAAAATCGCAACAGACCCATTCGTAGGACGCTTGTGTTTCTTCCGTGTTTATTCGGGGGAATTAGCAGCCGGATCGTATGTTTATAACAGCCGCTCCGAGAAGAAAGAACGTATCTCACGTTTGTTCCAGATGCACTCTAACAAGCAAAATCCGAAAGAAGTAATTGGTTGTGGAGATATAGGTGCAGGTGTAGGATTTAAAGATATTCGCACAGGTGATACACTATGTGACGAAAACAATCCTATCGTACTTGAATCTATGGACTTCCCAGAACCGGTTATTGGTATCGCTGTTGAGCCGATCACTCAAAAAGATGTGGATAAATTGGCTACAGGATTAGGAAAACTTGCAGAAGAAGATCCAACATTCCGTGTTCATACCGATCAGGATTCAGGTCAGACTATTATCGAAGGTATGGGTGAGCTTCACCTTGAAATTATCATCGACCGTCTGAAACGTGAGTTTAAGGTTGAATGTAATCAAGGTCGTCCTCAGGTATCATATAAAGAAGCAATTACTCAAACTGTTGATCTTCGCGAGGTTTACAAAAAACAAACCGGGGGTCGTGGTAAGTTTGCCGATATTATTGTTAAAGTTGGTCCAACAGATCCAGGATTTGAAGGAGACCTTCAATTTATCGATGAGGTGAAAGGTGGTAACGTTCCTAAGGAATTCATCCCTTCAGTTCAGAAAGGATTTGCTGCTGCAATGAAAAATGGTGTCCTTGCAGGATATGCGTTAGATAAACTGAAAGTTGTTCTTGTTGATGGTTCTTACCATACAGTAGACTCTGACCAGTTGTCATTCGAACTTTGTGCTAAGCTTGCTTTCAGAAATGCATGTGAGAAAGCCGGACCTACATTGCAAGAACCTATCATGAAACTGGAAGTAGTAACTCCGGAAGAAAGCATGGGTGATGTGATTTCTGACCTTAACAAACGTCGTGGTCAGGTAGAAGGTATGGAGTCTAGCCGTTCAGGTGCACGTATCGTGAAAGCTAAAGTGCCTTTGGCAGAAATGTTTGGATATGTGACTTCTTTGAGAACAATCACTTCGGGTAGAGCAACGTCAGCAATGACATTCTCTCATTACGAAGAAGTTTCGCCATCTATCGCACGTCAGGTATTAACTGAGGTTAAAGGTCGCGTTGATTTGATCAAATAACAAAAGAGACTGCAATTAGTAAATGACTCTTAATTGCAGTCTTTAATATTTTTATATAGAATTTATTTTAATAATTAACTAAAAACAAACGATGAGTCAGAAAATTAGAATTAAACTGAAATCGTACGATTACACATTGGTAGACAAGTCTGCTGAGAAAATCGTGAAAACAGTGAAAGCAACAGGTGCAGTGGTAAGCGGTCCAATTCCGTTACCAACTCACAAACGTATTTTTACTGTCAACCGTTCAACTTTCGTAAACAAGAAATCTCGTGAGCAGTTCGAACTATCTTCTTATAAAAGATTGATCGATATCTACAGCTCAACAGCAAAAACTGTAGATGCACTCATGAAGCTGGAATTGCCAAGTGGTGTAGAAGTAGAAATCAAAGTTTGATGAAAATTTATATTAGTTTAAATAAATAATTTAGAGAAATGCCAGGATTATTAGGAAAGAAAATCGGAATGACATCCGTATTCAGTGCCGAGGGAAAAAATATTCCATGCACTGTTGTCGAAGTGGGTCCTTGTGTTGTTACTCAGGTTAAAACATCTGAAAAAGATGGTTACGAGGCTGTACAGGTAGGCTTTGTTGAAAAGAAAGACAAACATACCAGCAAGCCCGAAATCGGACATTTCAAGAAAGCCGGGGTTGCACCTCAAAGACACTTGGCCGAGTTCAAGTATGAAGAGAAATACAATCTAGGAGACGTTATTACAGTAGACGGAATGTTCTCAATGGACGACCCTTTTATTGACGTAACTGGAGTGTCGAAAGGTAAAGGTTTCCAAGGGGTTGTTAAACGCCATGGTTTCCGTGGGGTAGGTGAAGCTACTCTAGGACAACATAACCGTCTTCGTGCTCCGGGTTCTATCGGAGCTTGTTCGTACCCTGCAAAGGTGTTTAAAGGAACAAGAATGGGTGGTCAGATGGGTAACAAACAAGTTACTGTTCAAAACCTTGTGATTATTAAAATAATTCCGGAACATAATCTTTTGTTAATAAAAGGTTCGGTACCGGGAAGTAAAGGTTCAATCGTTAGAATAGAAAGATAATGGAACTGAGTGTATTAGATAAAAACGGTAAAGAAACCGGTAAAAAAGTAGCGTTGAACGATGCTATTTATGCAATTGAGCCTAACGATCATGTTCTTTGGTTGGACGTGAAGCTATATCTTGCGAATCAACGTCAAGGTACTCACAAGACTAAAGAAAGAAGTGAGATGTCGGGAAGTACACGTAAGTTGATCCGTCAGAAAGGTGGAGGTGGTGCTCGCCGTGGTGATATCAATTCACCTGTACTAGTTGGTGGAGCACGTGTATTTGGTCCAAAACCAAGAGACTATGGCTTCAAATTGAACAAAAAAGTAAGAGTACTTGCTCGTAAATCTGCCCTTGCTGCTAAAGCAAAAGAAAATCAAATATTGGTAGTTGAAGACTTGTCTTTCGACTCTCCAAAAACTAAGGATTTTGTAGCATTGGCTAAAAATTTGCAAGTGGCTGATAAAAAGATACTTCTAGTTTTGCCAGACCAAAATAAAAATGTATATTTGTCGGCTCGTAATTTAGAAAGAGTAAAAGTTGTAAAAGCTTCTGATTTAAATACTTACTCAATACTTAACTGTACAAGTCTAGTATTGGCTGAGTCTTCGGTTGCTATTATAGATAATCTTTTATTAAAAGCATAAGGAGAGAATACTATGGGAATTTTGATAAAACCAATTTTAACAGAAAAGCAAACCGCGATTTCAGAAAAGTTTCCGAATCGTTACGGTTTTCGTGTTGCTCCAAGTGCAAACAAAGTGGAGATTAAGAACGCAGTAGAAGAGCTTTATGGCGTAACAGTTAAGTCTGTAAATACAATTAACTACTCCGGAAAGCTAAAAAGCCGTTACACAAAAGCTGGTGTGATAAAAGGTAAAACTCCTGCATTCAAGAAAGCAATAATCACCCTGAAAGAAGGTGAAAGTATAGACTTTTTTAGTAATATCTAAATAAAAAATGGCAGTACGTAAATTAAAGCCCACAACACCGGGGCAGAGACACAAAATTATTGGTACATTCCAAGAAATCACTGCAAGTGTACCAGAAAAATCCCTTGTAGTCGGTAAAAAAGCGTCTGGTGGCCGTAACAATACCGGTAAGATGACTATGCGTTATCTCGGCGGCGGTCATAAGAGAAAATTCAGGCTCATAGACTTCAAGAGAACGAAAGACGGAATTCCAGCCACTGTAAAAACAATCGAATATGATCCGAACCGTTCGGCTCGTATCGCTTTGTTGTATTATGTAGACGGAGCTAAAACTTATATCTTAGCACCAGAAGGTTTGGAAGTAGGTCAAACAGTGGTATCCGGAGCTGATGCTGCTCCTGAGGTTGGTAATGCATTGCCTTTGGCAAAAATTCCAATCGGTACAGTTGTTCATAATATCGAACTTCGTCCTGGTCAGGGAGCTAAAATGGTTCGTTCGGCAGGTGCTTTTGCACAGTTAACTTCTCGCGAAGGAAACTACGCAATCATAAGAATGCCTTCAGGCGAAACACGTAAGATCCTTGCTACATGTAAAGCTACTATCGGTAGCGTAGGCAACTCAGATCACGGACTAGAGAAATCAGGTAAAGCCGGTCGTTCTCGTTGGCTAGGCCGCCGTCCTCACAACCGAGGTGTAGTAATGAACCCTGTCGATCACCCAATGGGTGGTGGTGAAGGTCGTGCTTCAGGAGGTCACCCACGTTCACGTAAAGGATTGTACGCTAAGGGTCTCAAAACTAGAGCTCCTAAGAAACATTCTTCTAAGTACATAATCGAAAGAAGAAAAAAATAATAACCTGATTAATCAATAGAAAATTATGAGTCGTTCGTTAAAAAAAGGCCCGTATATTAATGTTAAGCTTGAGAAAAAAGTCTTGGCCATGAATGAGTCAGGTAAGAAAGCTGTGGTTAAGACATGGGCAAGAGCTTCAATGATATCCCCCGACTTTGTAGGCCATACTATTGCTGTTCACAACGGAAATAAATTTATTCCTGTATATGTGACAGAAAACATGGTAGGACACAAGTTAGGAGAATTCTCTCTTACACGTACATTCCGTGGACACGGAGGTAATAAGAAAAAATAATTGGAGCAGAAGCCAGTAAATTAATAAAAAGTAAACATTAAAATGGGTAAAAGAAAACATATAGTAGCTGAAGCAAGAAAAGAAGCTAAAAAGACTATTGCTTTCGCCAAGCTGAATGATGTTCCTACTTCTCCACGCAAAATGCGCCTTGTTGTCGACATGATACGTGGAATGGAAGCATTTAGGGCTCTTGGTGTATTGAAATACTCAAATAAAGAAGCTGCTGCAAGAATAGAAAAATTGTTACGCTCTGCTATCGCCAACTGGGAAGCAAAAAATGAGCGTAAAGCAGAAAGTGGAGAGTTGTATGTATCATTGGTAAACGTAGATGGTGGAGCCATGCTGAAAAGAATGCGTCCAGCTCCGCAGGGAAGAGGTTACAGAATACGTAAACGTTCAAATCATGTGACCCTTCACGTAGATACACTTAATAAAGAAAATCAAAATTAATTAGCAGATGGGACAAAAAGTTAATCCAATAGCAAATCGTTTAGGTATCATCCGTGGATGGGATTCTAATTGGTATGGAGGCAAAAGATATGGAAATACTTTGTTGGAAGACAGCAAAATCCGTAAATATCTGAATGCCCGTCTGGCTAAAGCTAGTGTATCTCGCATCGTTATCGAAAGAACTTTGAAACTTGTAACTATCACAGTTTGTACAGCTCGTCCGGGTATCATCATCGGTAAAGGCGGACAAGAAGTAGACAAGCTGAAAGAAGAGTTGAAGAAGATTACAGATAAAGATATCCAAATCAACATTTTTGAAATCAAAAAACCAGAGTTGGACGCAGTTATCGTTGCCAACAATGTAGCCCGTCAGGTAGAAGGTAAAATCGCTTACCGTCGTGCTATCAAAATGGCAATTGCTTCAACAATGAGAATGGGTGCAGAAGGTATCAAAATTCAAATATCAGGTCGTCTGAATGGCGCTGAAATGGCTCGTTCCGAAATGTACAAAGAAGGACGTACACCGCTTCATACATTCCGTGCCGATATTGATTATGCACATGCCGAAGCACTAACAAAAGTTGGTTTGATTGGTATTAAAGTATGGATTTGCCGTGGAGAAGTTTACGGTAAGAAAGACCTTGCTCCTTCATTCACAGCAGCCAAAGATGGTGGACACTCTGGTAACAGAGGTGGAGACAACCGTCGCAACGACAGAGGTGACCAAGGAAAAGGTTTCAAGAGAAATAAGAGAAAGTAATTAAAAAACGTTTGAAGTAAAATGTTACAACCGAAGAAAACAAAATTCAGAAGACAGCAAAAAGGTCGTATGAAAGGCATTGCTCAAAGAGGGCATGAATTGGCTTTCGGTTCATTTGGCATCAAAACCCTGGAAAACAAATGGATCACAGGACGCCAAATCGAAGCGGCTCGTATTGCAGTAACTCGTTACATGCAGCGTCAAGGACAAGTTTGGGTTAGAATTTTCCCTGACAAACCTATCACTAAGAAACCTGCCGAAGTACGTATGGGTAAAGGTAAGGGATCGCCGGAAGGTTTCGTTGCACCCGTTACACCAGGAAGAATCATATTCGAAATCGAAGGTGTATCTTATGATGTGGCAAAAGAAGCATTGCGCCTAGCAGCACAAAAGCTTCCTGTAACTACAAAATTTGTAGTTCGCAGAGATTATGACTTAACTCAAAACGCTTAAGAAGTATGAAAATTGCAGAAGTAAGAGAGCTTTCGGACAAAGAATTGAATGAA
Source organism: Dysgonomonas sp. Shenzhen-Wh21 (assembly GCF_043392705.1). Lineage (NCBI taxonomy): Bacteria > Pseudomonadati > Bacteroidota > Bacteroidia > Bacteroidales > Dysgonomonadaceae > Dysgonomonas > Dysgonomonas sp. Shenzhen-Wh21. The sequence goes on along the minus strand of NZ_JAIXHZ010000126.1, from coordinate 111,818 downwards.
AGACTAGATGCTGAAAGAACAGCGTTAGACCAAATGGTGTTAAACCACAGTGTATCTCCATTGGACAATCCGACTAAGATTAAAGAAAAACGTCGCGATATCGCACGTTTCCTTACAGAGTTGCGCCAAAGAGAACTAAAAAAATAATTAAGAGCTGATGGAAACGAGAAATTTAAGAAAAGAAAGATTCGGGGTCGTTTTCAGTAACAAGATGGATAAAACCATCACTGTGGCTGTAAAATGGAAAGAAAAACACCCTATTTATGGAAAATTCGTTAACAAAACGAAGAAATATCACGCTCACGACGAAAAGAACGAGTGCAACATTGGCGACACAGTACGTATTATGGAAACTCGTCCGTTGAGTAAAACAAAGAGATGGAGATTAATAGAAATAATCGAAAGGGCTAAATAATTATGATACAACAAGAATCAAGACTAGTAGTTACTGATAACAGTGGAGCTAGAGAATGCTTATGTATCCGCGTATTAGGCGGTACAAGAAGACGTTATGCGTCTGTAGGGGATGTGATTGTGGTTGCTATCAAGAATGTAATCCCTTCGAGTGATATTAAGAAAGGTGCTGTAACAAAAGCAATGATCGTACGTACAAAAAAAGAAATCCGTCGTGCAGATGGTTCTTATATACGTTTCGACGACAATGCTTGTGTATTGCTAAACGCAGCAGGTGATATCAGAGGAAGCCGTATTTTCGGACCGGTTGCCCGCGAACTTCGCGCAACAAACATGAAAATCGTTTCATTGGCACCAGAGGTACTATAATTCAAAAAACTAAAAAGCAATGAGTAAATTACATATCAAAAAAGGCGATATAGTTTATGTGAATACTGGTGTCGATAAAGGTAAAACCGGTCGTGTGTTGAGAGTCTTTGTAGAAAAACAACGCGCTATCGTAGAAGGCCTTAACATGGTATCGAAACATACTAAGCCTAATGCTAAAAGTCCTCAAGGAGGAATTGAAAAGAAAGAAGCTGCTATCCATATCTCTAACCTGAACGTAGTAGACCCTAAAACAGGAAAACCTACACGTGTGGGCCGTAAAGAAGTAGATGGTAAGCTAGTACGTTACGCTAAAAAATCAGGGGAGGAAATTAAATAATGAGCAATACAACAACTCTTAAGACTGAATATAAAGACCGTATTGTTGCTTCTTTGATGAAAGAATTCGGTTATAAGTCAACAATGCAGGTGCCTGTGTTGAAGAAAATAGTTATCAACCAAGGTCTTGGTATTGCAGTTGCAGATAAGAAAATTATCGAAACAGCAGTTAACGAAATCACAACTATCACAGGTCAAAAAGCTGTTGCGACATACTCTAAAAAGGATATCTCTAACTTTAAGTTGCGTCGTAAGATGCCGATTGGCGTAATGGTAACATTGCGTAACGAAAAGATGTATGAATTCCTTGAAAGACTTGTACGTGTAGCACTTCCTCGTATTCGTGACTTTAAAGGTATCGAAAGTAAGCTTGACGGACGTGGAAACTATACACTAGGTATCGAAGAGCAAATTATCTTCCCGGAAATTAATATCGACAACATTAGCCGTATTTTGGGAATGAATATTACCTTTGTAACTTCTGCAAAAACAGATGAAGAAGGTTATGCTTTACTTAGAGAGTTCGGATTACCATTTAAAAACGCAAAAAAAGAATTGATATAAGATGGCAAAAGAATCAATGAAAGCTCGCGAGGTAAAAAGAGCTAAACTGGTTGCTAAATTTGCAGCTAAAAGAGCGCAGTTGAAAGCCGATGGCGATTACGAAGCGCTACAAGCTCTACCTAAGAATGCTTCACCTGTACGTCTGCACAATCGTTGCAGCCTTACAGGTCGTCCAAAAGGGTATATTCGCCAGTTTGGAATTTCCCGTATCCAATTTAGGGAAATGGCTTCTAAGGGATTAATACCGGGAGTTAAAAAAGCAAGTTGGTAAGAAATTATTTTAGTATAGAATTAAATATTGTTCCGGTTGCGGAATTAATTTAAATCAATTTAAACATGACAGATCCAATAGCAGATTATTTGACGCGTGTTAGAAACGCTATCATGGCTGGACACAGAGTTGTAGAAATTCCGGCGTCAAATTTGAAGAGAGAAATTACAAAAATTCTCATGGAAAAGGGCTACATCCTTAACTATAAGTTTGTAGACGAGGGTCCTCAAGGTTCAATTAAGATTGCCTTGAAGTATGATCCGGTAAATAAAGTAAACGCGATTAAGAAATTAATCCGCGTATCGTCTCCAGGTCTACGTAAATACGTAGGGTATAAAGAAATGCCTCGTGTCCTTAACGGACTCGGTATAGCTGTAGTATCTACCTCTAAAGGAGTGATGACAGACAAGGAAGCTCGCGAACTGAAAGTTGGTGGCGAAGTAATGTGTTATGTTTATTAATTAAGAGGGAGGATAGAAAGTTATGTCAAGAATAGGAAAATTACCCGTAAATCTTCCGGCCGGAGTAACAGTTACTGTTGGCAAGGATAACGTAATTACAGTAAAAGGACCTAAAGGGGAACTATCGCAAGAAGTTAATTCTGATATCAAAGTCTCTGTTGAAGACGGATTGTTGTCTGTGACACGTCCTTCTGATGATAGAATTCATCGTGCGTTACATGGTCTTTACAGATCATTGATTAACAACATGGTTATTGGCGTTTCTGAAGGATATCGCAAAGAGTTGGAATTAGTAGGGGTTGGTTACCGTGCATCAAATGCAGGTCAGCTTCTGGAATTATCTTTAGGATTTACACACAACATCCACATGATGTTGCCTCCTGAAGTGAAACTAGAAACTAAGTCGGAGAGAAACAAAAACCCTCTAATTATACTAGAATCTTGTGATAAACAGCTGATTGGTCAGATCTGCGCGAAAATTCGCTCATTCCGTAAACCGGAACCTTACAAAGGAAAAGGTATACGCTTTGTTGGTGAGGTTATTCGTCGCAAGTCAGGTAAGGCCGCAGGTAAATAATTCATAAACTGTAGTAATCATGGTAACAAAGACAGAAAGAAGAAATAAAATAAAGATGCGTGTACGTGGCAAGATCCACGGAACAAGCGAACGTCCACGCCTGACTGTATTCAGAAGCAACAAGCAAATTTATGCGCAAGTTATCGACGATTTGACAGGTAAAACTTTGGCGGCAGCATCTTCTCTGAAAATATCAGAGAAAGCTCCTAAAAAAGAAATAGCTGCTAAAGTTGGTGAACTTATCGCTAAAAGTGCTCAGGAAGCTGGTATTACAACTGTGGTATTCGACCGTAACGGTTACCTGTATCATGGTAGAATTAAAGAATTGGCAGATGCTGCCCGTAACGGTGGACTTAAATTTTAATAGAAATGGCAGGAGTTAACAATAGAGTAAAATCGACAAACGACATCGAGCTAAAAGATAGACTAGTAGCTATCAACCGTGTTACTAAAGTAACAAAGGGAGGTCGTACATTCAGCTTTGCCGCTATCGTAGTTGTAGGTAATGAAGATGGTATCGTAGGCTGGGGCCTAGGTAAAGCGGGTGAAGTAACTACAGCCATTGCTAAAGGAGTTGAAGCTGCAAAGAAAAACCTTATCAAAGTTCCAATTCTTAAAGGAACAGTTCCTCACGAGCAAATCGCTCGTTTCGGTGGATCTGAAGTTATGCTTCGTCCTGCTGCTCCCGGTACAGGGGTTAAGGCAGGGGGTGCGATGCGTGCCGTACTTGAGAGTGTGGGAGTAACAGATGTATTGGCAAAGTCGAAAGGTTCGTCTAACCCTCACAACCTTGTGAAGGCTACTATCGAAGCTTTGGGCGAATTGAGAGATGCTTACACTGTAGCTCAGAATAGAGGTATTTCTATGGAAAAAGTGTTTAAAGGTTAATTTGCAAAGAAAAAATTATTATGGCAAAAATTAAAGTTAAACAAGTAAAGAGCAGAATCAAATGTCCTAAAGACCAAAAGATGACATTAGACGCTTTGGGTCTTAGAAAGTTGAATCGTGTTGTAGAGCATGAAGACACACCGTCTATCAGAGGTATGATCAACAAGGTGAGCCATCTGGTTTCTGTTGTCGAGTAATTTAGTTTAGTAAGATAAAAAAATATAAAATATGAGTTTATCAAATATGAGACCTGCTGAAGGATCAACTAAAACCGGAAAGAGAATCGGACGTGGTACCGGATCTGGTTTAGGTGGCACTTCCACAAGAGGTCATAAAGGAGCTAAGTCCAGATCAGGTTATTCCAGAAAGTTTGGATTCGAAGGAGGTCAGATGCCAATTCAACGTCGTTTGCCTAAATTCGGTTTCAAAAACATTAACCGTGTTGAATACAAAGCTATCAACCTGGATGTTTTACAACGTTTAGCTGATGCTAAGAAACTTACTAAGATCGATGTTCAAACATTGATCGAAGCCGGTTTCCTATCAGGTAATCAATTAGTAAAGATACTTGGAAACGGAGCCCTTACTGCTAAAGTTGATGTAGAAGCACATGCCTTCTCTAAGTCAGCAGAAGCAGCTATTGAGGCTATAGGTGGAACAGTAACAAAACTGAAGTAAGATGGGATTGGTAAAAACACTGGAAAATATATGGAAGATTGAGGACCTTAGAAAAAGGCTCCTCATCACCTTCTTTTTCGTAGTGATCTATCGCTTCGGAGTTCACATCATCCTTCCCGGAGTAGATCCTCAGCAGCTTGCAAACTTGCATTCGATGACTGCCGGAGGTTTGCTCGGAATATTGGATATGTTCTCGGGAGGTGCATTTGCCAATGCGTCGATCTTTGCATTAGGTATCATGCCTTATATCTCGGCATCAATCGTTATCCAATTGTTGGGTATCGCGATACCATATTTCCAAAAGTTGCAGAGAGAAGGCGAAAGCGGACGTACCAAGATGAACCAATATACACGTTATCTGACAGTGGCAATCCTTGTATTCCAAGGACCTGCATACCTGTTGGGAGCGTTAGGACCTGCAGCCCCTTCTTCATGGGATTTTCTTATTCCTTCTACAATTATCCTTGCGGGAGGTAGTATGTTTGTTCTGTGGTTAGGAGAGCGTATCACAGATAAAGGTATAGGTAATGGTGTTTCTTTCATTATCCTTGTGGGTATCATATCACGTCTTCCACATGCGCTGATCGGTGAATTTACTTCCCGATTGAGCAACCCTGCGGGAGGATTGGTTATGTTTTTGGCAGAAATAGTATTTTTGTTACTAGTCGTTTGCGGAGCAATATTACTAGTGCAAGGTACTCGCCGTATACCGGTTCAATATGCTAAGAGAGTAGTGGGTAACAAACAATATGGCGGAGCTCGTCAGTATATTCCACTTAAGGTAAATGCAGCGAACGTAATGCCTATCATCTTTGCTCAGGCAATCATGATGGTGCCTGTTATGTTTGCAGGATTCTCTACCGATAAAACAGGTTTTCTAGGGTCTTTTACCGATCATACAAGTGTAGTATACAATGTTGTACTTGCCGTACTTATTATTGCTTTCACATGGTTCTATACTGCTGTTACCATCAATCCGGTGCAGATGGCAGATGAACTGAAGCGCAACAATGGTTTCATTCCGGGTATCAAACCGGGCAAAAAGACAGCAGACTATATCGACTCGATAATGTCCCGTATAACATTCCCGGGATCATTATTCTTGGCGTTGGTTGCTATCATGCCTGCATTTGCAAGTACTTTTGGAGTAAGCCGTGAGTTTTCTCAATTCTTTGGGGGAACATCGTTGCTGATTCTTGTGGGAGTTGTTTTGGATACACTGCAACAAATTGAGAGCCACCTATTGATGAGACATTACGATGGCTTATTGAAATCTGGTAGAATCAAAGGACGTTCGGGTTCGATCGCAGCTTATTAAGGAGGTTTATAAATGATATTCCTGAAAACAGACGAAGAAATTGAATTGATGCGTGAAGCTAACCGCCTGGTAGGTATGACCCTGGGCGAGGTAGCTAAACATATTAAGCCGGGGGTAACTCCTGCTCAGTTAGATAAAATTGCTAAAGAATTTATATACGATCACGGAGCAATCCCTTCTTTCTTAGGATACAAGGGTGCTCCGGGAACCGTAGATTTTCCGGGTGCTATATGTGCTTCGGTAAACGATCAGGTGGTACACGGTTTCCCTACTGATTATATTCTTAAAGATGGAGATGTGATCTCTGTTGATTGCGGTACTGAGAAGAACGGATTTTGTGGCGATTCGGCCTATACATTTTGTGTAGGAGAAGTTGCGGAAGATGTGAAAGCTTTGTTGCGGACAACAAAAGAATCTCTTTATCTGGGTATAGAAAAAGCTGTAGAAGGTAATCGTATAGGAGATATCGGTGAGGCTGTGCAGACATATTGCGAGAGACGTGGCTATTCGGTCGTTCGCGAACTGGTTGGACATGGTATAGGTCGCAAGATGCACGAAGCGCCCGAGGTTCCTAACTATGGTAAACGAGGTACAGGTCCTTTGTTGAAGAAAGGTATGTGCATCGCCATAGAACCGATGATTAATATGGGAAGCAAGAATGTCGTTTTCGAAAATGATGGGTGGACTATAAGAACTCGTGACCGTAAACCTTCGGCTCACTTTGAACACACAGTCGCTATTCGTCAGGGAAAAGCAGACATATTATCTACATTTGAATTTGTAGAAGCTGTTTTAGGAAGTAACGCAATTTAAAAAACCTTTTATTTATTTATGGCTAAACAATCGGCAATAGAACAAGACGGAGTTATAGTTGAAGCACTATCAAACGCTATGTTTCGTGTAGAACTCGAAAACGGTCACGAAATCACAGCACATATCTCAGGAAAAATGCGTATGCATTACATTAAAATACTTCCCGGAGATAAGGTACGTGTAGAGATGTCTCCTTATGATTTAACAAAAGGACGGATTTCATTCAGATACAAATAAAAAAAACATAAGATATGAAAGTAAGAGCATCAATTAAGAAGCGTACCGCTGACTGCAAGATTGTCAGAAGAAAAGGTCGCTTATACGTGATAAACAAAAAAAATCCTAAGTTCAAACAACGTCAGGGATAATTTATTAATTTTGCAAATTAATCTAAAAAATATATGGCAATAAGAATAGTTGGGGTCGATTTACCACAAAATAAGAGAGGCGAGATTGCCTTGACATACATTTATGGTATCGGACGTAGCTCTGCTAACAAAATCCTTGCTGAAGCAGGTATTGATAAAGATATCAAGGTAAAAGACTGGAACGATGATCAGGCCGGAGCTGTGCGTGAAATCATCGCTGCTCAGTTTAAAGTAGAAGGAGACTTGCGTTCGGAAGTACAACTAAACATCAAGCGATTGATGGATATAGGTTGTTACAGAGGTATCCGTCATCGTATCGGTTTACCATTGAGAGGTCAAAGTACTAAGAACAACGCCCGTACACGTAAGGGTAGAAAGAAAACTGTTGCTAACAAGAAAAAAGCTACAAAATAATTAATTTGATATGGCAAAAAAAACAGTCGCAGCGAAAAAGAGAAATGTTAAGGTGGATGCAATTGGCCAGGCTCATGTGCATTCTTCTTTCAACAATATCATTATATCGCTTACAAACAATGATGGGCAGGTTATCAGCTGGTCATCGGCAGGGAAGATGGGTTTCAGAAGCTCAAAAAAGAACACTCCTTACGCAGCTCAGATGGCAGCACAGGATTGTGCTAAAGTAGCATTTGACCTTGGACTAAGAAAGGTGAAAGTATACGTAAAAGGACCGGGCAATGGACGTGAGTCTGCTATCCGTACTATCCATGCAGCAGGAATCGAAGTAACAGAAATCGTTGACGTTACTCCACTTCCTCACAACGGATGTCGTCCTCCAAAACACAGAAGAGTTTAATCAAATTTAAAAATTGGATCTTAAATTGTGATTTGATTACAAAAACCCTCTCTGTAGTCGCGGCTGCACAATTTTAGCTTCATTTCATTATTAATTAGAAAGAAAATGGCAAGATATACTGGACCAAAATCAAAAATCGCCCGTAAATTCGGAGAGCCAATATTCGGACCTGACAAAGTTCTCTCAAAAAAGAACTATCCTCCGGGACAACATGGTAACGGAAGAAAAAAGAAATCGTCCGAGTACGGTATTCAATTACGTGAAAAGCAAAAAGCAAAATATACATACGGAGTACTCGAAAGACAGTTCCGTAATATGTTTGACAGAGCTCTTGCTTCACGTGGAATCACAGGGGAAGTATTACTTCAGATGTTAGAATCAAGATTAGATAATGTTGTATTCCGTCTAGGAATAGCTCCGACAAGAGCAGCAGCACGTCAGCTTGTTTCTCACCGTCATATTGTAGTAGACGGATCTGTGGTAAATATTCCTTCATATTCACTAAAACCAGGCCAATTGGTAGGTGTTCGCGAAAAATCAAAATCACTTGAAGTAGTAGGCGAAGCACTATCTGGTTTTAACCATAGCAAATACCCTTGGATCGAGTGGGATCAAGCTACGATGACAGGAAAATTCTTACATCTTCCTGAAAGAGCGGATATCCCTGAAAACATTAAAGAACAGTTGATCGTAGAGTTGTATTCTAAAAATTAATTAAATTCATGGCTATATTAGCATTTCAAAAACCGGATAAAGTATTGATGTTAGAAGCGGATGATTTCTTCGGAAAATTCGAATTTCGTCCGTTAGAACCCGGGTATGGTATTACCGTGGGTAATGCTTTACGCCGTATTCTGCTTTCATCTCTTGAGGGTTTTGCTATCACTTCTATAAAAATCGACGGTGTCGAACATGAATTTGCAACCGTACCGGGTGTTATAGAAGATGTAACGAATATAATATTGAACTTGAAACAAGTTCGATTCAAGCAAATCGTAGAAGAGATTGAAACAGAAAAGGTAAGTATTACTGTCTCAGGTACCGAAGTATTCAAAGCTGGAGATATAGGGAAGCATCTGTCAGGATTTGAAGTATTAAACCCTGATCTTGTAATTTGTCACTTAGACAAAAGTGCAAGCTTCCAAATAGAATTGAATATTAACAAAGGCCGTGGGTATGTACCTGCTGATGAAAATCGTAGTCTGTCCGACGATGTTAATGTTATAGCTATCGATTCTATTTATACTCCGATCCGTAATGTAAAATATGCGATAGAAAACTATCGTGTAGAGCAGAAAACGGACTATGAGAAATTAGTAATAGAAATAGCAACCGACGGGTCTATTCATCCAAAAGAAGCTTTGAAAGAAGCAGCTAAAATCCTTATTCATCACTTTATGTTGTTCTCTGACGAAAAGATTCTTCTTGAACAAAACGAAGTAGATGGTAACGAAGAGTTTGATGAAGAAATCCTGCACATGCGCCAGTTGCTTAAGACTAAGTTATCTGATATGAACCTTTCGGTTCGTGCACTTAACTGTCTCAAGTCAGCAGAAGTGGAAACACTTGGCGAATTGGTTCAGTTCAATAAGAATGACCTTCTTAAATTCAGAAACTTCGGTAAAAAATCGCTTACCGAGCTTGATGAGTTATTGGATAGCCTGAGCCTTTCATTCGGTATGGATATTTCTAAATATAAATTAGATAAAGATTAATAAGCGACATGAGACATAATAAAAAAATTAATCATTTAGGACGTAAAAGTGCACACAGAAATGCGATGTTATCCAATATGTGTACTTCTTTGTTACTTAGTCCTAATAAGCGCATCTTTACGACTGTAGCAAAGGCGAAAGCTTTGAGAAAAGTGGTTGAGCCTATTATTACTAAGTCAAAAGAAGATACAACTCAATCGAGACGTTTGGTTTTTCAGGAACTTCAGAGCAAAGCTGCTGTGACAGAACTGTTCCAAAATATCTCGCAGAAGATAGCCGACCGTCCGGGAGGTTATACACGTATCATCAAGACAGGTAATCGTTTAGGTGACAATGCTTCAATGTGTTTTATCGAATTAGTAGACTATAACGAAAACATGTTGAAAGAGAAGAAAGCTGCATCTAAAGGTAGAACTCGTCGTTCGAAGAAAAAAGATGATGATGCTCCTGCTGTAGAAGCTAAAGAAACTGCAAAAAAAGCGAAAGCTGAAAAAGCAGAAAAGGTAGAAAAAGCTGAAGAAGTAGAAGCTTTGGAAGTTGCACCAGAAACTTTGCCGGTAGTTGAAGAAGCTACTGCGCCTGAAGCTCCTGTTGCAGAAGAACCTAAAAAAGAAGAAGAGTAAGAAATTACTCTTTTATATAAAAGAAAAAAAAGTATCTGGGGTTCCAGATACTTTTTTTATTTTTTAAATCGCAGATTTTAATATGGGCATATTTTAAATTGCGACCTCTTTTTAATATAGTTTTTGTACACTGTGTTTTGTATGAAGGCTGAGAAGTCTTCTAAAAAATATATTATAAAGATGCATTTCTTTTAAAAACGTTGCATATAAATGTTGCAAAAAATAAAATATTTTTCATTTTATTTTGTAACTGATTGTTGTATAATTATTTGCGATGTATTATTTTTTTTATTTTATTGTAAATTTTGTGGAAAGACTAGCTCCGGTATCGTCTACTACGGTCAAAGTATGCTCTCCTTTTTCGGGAATATATTCTTTTTTGTGAAAGATTTCAGTTTCTCCAATATATTGCCCATCGAGATGCCAGAACACACGGCTCTGAGGATTTCTGTGAGCCAGCTCAAATACAAGTTGTCCCGGAGAGCCATCCAACTGTTTCGGTAGCGAAATGAGGGCATTCGGAAAAGGATAAATGAACTCCATGGGTTTCACATCCGAATCTTTGATACATTCGGGAGAATATGGAGGTAGAGGACGATAAGAAGGGTGCTGCTCTTTGTAATACCATTCCCACGATGGCGGTAGAATGAACCATGATGTATGTACAATACCTCTGCTGCCTGCGCAGTTTTCGTAAACTTGATAACGCATATCCTCCGACAGGTGCACAAGTTTGTGATATGGGCATGGCTTTGCTTCCAGTCCTTTTTTACAAATCCACATCGTATCTATTTCTGTTTCGGGGCAATTCATGCTTTTCAAAAATCCACTTTCGTGGCATATCTCTGCTCTTACAAGATCTCGATCAGGTCTTTCGAACCAACGGCTTTGCGGTAATGAGCTGAATATGTCGAACATCACCATGCCCGCAGTACGAGCACCGGTTAGCCCGGGGCGTCCTTCTCCATCCGAATTTCCAACCCAGACTCCAACTACATATTTGGGATTTACACCCACAGCCCATCCGTCACGAAACCCAAAGCTGGTTCCCGTTTTCCACGCTATCTTTTGTATAGATGGTATCGACCGCCAATCTATTTCTTCGGGGCGGTTTAGGTTTGTCAGTGCATCGAATGTTTGCCAGATTGCTCCTGCCGAAAATAACGGATTCCTTATACGGTCGCCTTTCTCACCATTATTTTTATTCAGTATATAAGAGGGTTGACCCATTTCATAATATCTGCCGTCTTCGTTATAAAAGTTTAATTGCTGCGCCATATTCAAGTACATAGAGCTTATATCCCATAGTTTCCCTTCAGCACCACCTAATATAAGAGACAGACCATAATTGTCGGCAGAACGGTTGAGTGTAGTCATCCCCGCTTTTTTTAGCAGGTTATAGAATTTGGGTATGCTATAGTTGCGTAGAGATACGACAAACGGGACGTTTAGGGAGCGTGCAAGAGCTTCGGATGCATAAACGGCCCCATCGTATTGCAAGCTGAAGTTCTTGGGCGCAAACCCTCCTATATTGATCGGTATGTCGGGTAGGAGTTGATTGGGGAGTAATTCTCCCTCTTGCAACATAGCACAATAGAGAAAAGGCTTGAGTATACTGCCTGTACTGCGAGGAGCTTGTATGATGTCTACCTGATTGGCGGAGATATCTTTCTCGAAATCAACGTTCCCGCAATAGGCGACAACCTCATTCTTTTCTACATCGAAAACTATTGCTGCTATATTTTTAATTCCATTTTGGGCAAATTCTGCATTCCAGCGGTTAAGGATAGATTCTGTCTGTTCCTGTTGGTATTTATCTATCGTCGTTGTTATATGTTTACCTCCATCCTCTTTGTATATGCGGGTAACTAAGTGCGGTGTTATCTGGGGTAGTGCATAAGGCTGAAAGGGTAAGGGTTCGCCCACTGCCAGTTCGTAGTCTATTTTCTCTATAATACCTCGCTGATGAAGTGTTTCCAGTAACTTGTTTCTTTTGTTCAGAAGCTTATCTCTGTTTTTACCGAAGTGCATCAGGCTCGGAGAATTGGGGAGCACGGCGAGGGTTGCTGCTTCTGCCCATGATAGTGTTGCCGCTTGATGTCCGAAGTATCGCCACGATGCAGCGTCTATTCCTACCACGTTGCCTCCCATCGGAGCATGAGATGCATACAGATTGAGTATTTCGTCTTTGGAGTAGGAAAATTCGAGTCGTGTAGCCAATATCATCTCTATAAACTTCTCTCCGAATGTACGATTCTCTTTCCGAGACAGACGGATGGTTTGCATGGTGATAGTACTTGCCCCGCTGATAATTTTTCCGCTGCTGATATTCTGTTTTATAGCACGTGCTATTGCTAAAGGGTTTACTCCCCAATGTGCACGGAAGTGCTGGTCTTCGAACTCTATCAGGCAGATCTTATACTTTTCAGGGATGGAATCACTTGTCGGAAAACGCCATTGCTGATCATCTGCAATACGTGCGCCAAGTAGTTCTTCGTGTCTGTCGGATACAACTGTACTATATGGTACATGGAATAGGGGGAAAGGCAAACAAAATATATACCAGATAAGAAGAATGAGACAAATCGGAATACCTATTTGGTATTTCTTTTTTGCTCCTTTATACTTCTCCCATAAGCGGAAAATAAAAGCTTTGCTCTTTTGTATATATCGTTCAATCATGTATTCTTATAGCATATTTGTGTTCGATGCAATCTTCGCCTTTGCAAATAATCAGGGTTTCAAAGTCAGGAACTTTAACCATACCTAACGATTGCATCAACCTGACAGAAGGGATGTTTCTTGAATCGGTGATCCCTATTATTTCTTTTACATCTTTATTTTTAAGGAAATAACGAATAAGAATGCTCAATGATTCTCTTGCTAGCCCCATGCCCTGATACTCGGGCGAAATATTGCAACCCACTTCTGCTATATTTTCGCTAATCTTGAATGCACAATCACCTATCACTTTTCCCTGATACACGATAGCCAAGCCTATCCATTGGTCTTCTTCGTCTAAATCGGGATTACAGCATCGGCTAACAAAGTCTTTCGTTTGCTGCATTGTGAAAGGTTCCCAATATTGATATTTGGCAACTTCGGGTAACGAGCGATAATTGTATATGGTCTCAGTATCGGTTTCTAAGATTGCTCTTAGTTTTATTCTTTCCGAGTGTAGCGTAAAATTCATTTCTTTCTGATTAAATGTTCTTCGATAAGTTTGGCGGATAACTTAACGAACTTAGAACATCGTTTTTTACCATCGGCAGGTTCGGGTTCTTTCTCCAACTCGAGTAAGAGATTCTGACAGACGACTGATTTGTTTTCTTTCTTAAATTCACTCATTAGGTATTGTGCTTTATCGAATGAATATTGTTTTCCTTCCTGATCGTTGGCTTTTGCCGTTCCTGTCTCCAGTCCGGCTATCATTGTCATGGCGGATACAGCTCCGCACATTTCGCGAGTACCGGCCATTCCGCCTCCAAATGTACAGGATAGTTTCAGGGCTGTTTCAGGATCGATGCCATATATATCCGCATAAGCTGTAAAAACAGCTTGAGCGCAATTATAACCGCTGTTGAATAAAGCGATTGCTTTTTCTACTCTGTTTTGCATATCGTTCATTTGTTATTAAGAGTTCGGCTATGTAAATGTACGAAAGAAAAGAAAAAGACGAAATGTTTTCTTATTTTTGTACGTTTTCAGATTTTAAATATGGAAAAAGAATCTCAAGGATTTAGTATATGGAAGATATTGCTGCCTACCTTCATCGGTATAGGAGTTATCATATATATGCTTAGCCGCGAGTTTGACATGTCTGATCTCAAACAGATAACCATTACAGAACATACTGTATTCTGGATATGTATAGCCTTTTGTTTTATGCTGGGGCGTGATATCGGCTTTACAATTCGTTATCGCTATCTTACCGAAAAGCAATTGTCGTGGATACAATGTATCAAAGTCACTCTATTGGCTGAATTCGGTTCGGCAATAACACCTTCGGTAGTAGGAGGTTCTACAATGGCTGTTGTTTTCTTGACAAAAGAGAAAATCCCTGTCGGGCGAAGTACGGCAATGGTTTTTGTTACGTTGTTACTCGACGAAATGTACTTTGTTGTTACATTTCCTATTCTACTTCTTCTTATCCCTTTCGATACTTTGTTTTCCGACCATTCGGCTCTTGGTAACGGAGTGTTAGCTTTGTTTGCGGTCGCTTATCTCATAAAAATGGTTCTGTGTACACTGCTGATAATTGGGCTGTTTTTTAGACCTCAGGCAATACGCTGGCTTATTATTAAATTCTTTCGATTGCCTTTTTTGAGGCGATGGCACAAAAGTGCGGTGAAGGCGGGCGATGATCTCGTTATTAGTTCGAGGGAAATACGAGGAAAAGGCTTCTCTTTTTGGTGGCCTCTGATACTCGCTACCATTTTGTCTTGGGGTTCACGATACCTGGTAGTCAATGCTATCTTTATGGCTTTCTTTACTGTGCATGACAACCTGCTTATCTTTGCCCGCCAGTTTGTGATGTGGATTATGATGGTAGTAAGTCCTACACCCGGAGGAAGCGGTTTCAGTGAGTTTATCTTTAAAGAATACCTGAGCGAATTCATACCATTAGTAGGGGTTGTGCCGCTGATGATTCTTTTGTGGCGATTGCTTACTTATTATAATTACCTCTTGGTGGGGGCATTAATTGTTCCTCGCTGGGTGAAGAAATCTTTTGGAAAACAACAAGAAAAGGAAGAGAACTAAATCTCTTTACAATATTTATTATTTCAGACTTCACTTTTAGAAAGTTTCAAAATAAACTATTCTTTATTTTTGACTATTTTCGCAAACGAATAACCAATTAAAAAATTATTGTATGAAATTAAAACTAATATTGCTGTCGGCGTTCTTTATTTCTATCCTTACTGCAAATGCACAGTCTGTGGTTGGTAAATGGAAAACATTTGATGATGAAACCAAAGAAGCTAAATCGATTGTAGAAATCACCGAACGTGGCGGTAAAATCTATGGGAAAGTGATCGAGATACTCAATCCGGCAAAAAAAAATATAAAGTGTCAGAATTGTTCGGGGGCCGATAAAGACAAACCGGTTCTTGGTCTTGAGATTCTAAAAGGCTTATCTAAAGATGGCAAAGAATATAGTGACGGAAAGATACTCGACCCTTCGAATGGTAAATTGTATAAATGTACCGTATCGCTTGACGGAAACGATAAACTGAAAGTAAGAGGCTATGTCGGCATTTCGGCTTTTGGAAGGACGCAGGTCTGGACAAGAGTGAAGTAAATCTACGAAGTTGCTAATCTGTGAAAAACCCAATTTTTGTATTAGCTCCCGATTCATTTAAAGGTTCCATGACAGCCAAGCAAGTGTGTGATGCGATGGAAAGAGGTATAAAAAGAATCTACCCCGAAGCAATATGCACGAAAATACCAATGGCAGATGGAGGAGAGGGAATTGTGCAATCTTTGGTAGATGCTACCGACGGTAAGATATATGAAGAGCGTGTAACAGATCCGTTAGGAGGTATTGTTTCTGCCAAATATGGAATTCTGGGAGACGGATCTACTGCCGTTATTGAGATGGCATCGGCAAGCGGGCTCTACTTGATAGATAAGGGTAGCCGCAATCCACTTGTGACTACTACATACGGCACAGGTGAGTTGGTTAAGGCATGCCTCAGTAGAGGCGTAACAAAAATAATATTGGGAATAGGAGGTAGCGCTACCAACGATGGTGGCGCAGGCTTCGCCCAAGCGTTAGGGGTCAGATTTCTTGATAAAGAAAATAAAGATCTGCCGTTTGGCGGATTAGCTCTCCGAGAACTGGATAGGATAGATCTTTCGTCTATAGATAAGCGATTACAAGATATAGATATTGAGGCAGCCTGTGATGTATCCAATCCTTTGTGTGGAGAAAACGGAGCCTCTTTTGTTTTCGCACCGCAGAAAGGAGCTACTGCGGAAATGGTAAGTGCGCTGGACGATGCCTTGCTACACTATGCAGAAGTGATCAAAAATCAACTGGGCAGAGACGTGAAAGATGTCCCGGGAGCCGGTGCCGCCGGAGGTCTCGGAGCCGGATTGCTAACGTTTACAAATGCACGTTTGCAGAAAGGGATCGATATTGTAATTGACTATACCGATCTTAAAGCTGCTATAAAAAAGGCTGATGTAGTATTTACGGGTGAAGGTAAAATCGATTCTCAAACCCAATATGGGAAAACCCCTTATGGTGTCGCTCAACTAGCACGAGCGGAAGGGAAAAAAGTAATAGCTATTGCAGGAGATCTGGAAAAAGGAGCACAGGAGTTATATGCTTGTGTCTTTGATTTTATAATTCCCATTAAACCTGAAAATGTTTCCCTGGACGAATCGATGAAAAGAGGAGAGGAGTATGTAGAGCAGGCTATTGCAGATTTCTTGACGAAGCATGAATTATAATTATTGACTAAAATATTATGAAAAAACAAGCTGTTTTATTTTTACTTGCAATCTTTGCTTTGTGTTCTGTACAGGCTCAGACTGTGGATACAATTGAGGTATTCAGTCCTAAAATGAACCGAAGTATTAAAAATGTGATAATTCTTCCTGATGGATATAAGAAGGATGGTACGGTTAAATACCCTGTACTGTATCTTCTGCATGGCTACTCAGGACGTTATGATTCGTGGGTGTCGCTCAAACCAACACTACCGCAAGATGCTACCCGATTGGGGATGATCGTTGTTTGTCCCGATGGACAAAATAGTTGGTATTGGGATAGCCCTATCGATCCTAAGTTTCAGTTTGAGACCTATGTGAGCAAAGAATTGGTGCAGTATATCGACCAAAATTATAAAACAATAACTTCACCCAAAGGCCGTGCGATAACAGGGCTTAGCATGGGTGGTCATGGAGGTTTGTGGCTAGGTATAAATCATCCTGATGTTTTTGGTGCGTGCGGGTCGATGAGTGGAGGTTTAGATATTCGCCCTTTCCCAAACAACTGGGATATGAAGCTGCGTATAGGTTCGTATAAAGAGAACTCCGAATTGTGGGATAGCCATACGGTAATCAATCAATTGGATAAGATAGAACCGGGCTCGTTATCTATTATTTTCGATTGCGGAACAGACGACTTTTTCTATCAGGTAAACGAGCAATTGCACAAAGAAATGGTATATCGAAATATCAAGCATGATTATATCGTTCGTCCGGGAGGACATACAGGAGAATACTGGAATAATGCAATTGATTATCAAATGCTATTTTTTTATAAGTTTTTTAAGCAGAAATAGCTAACTTTACTGTTCTTTGCATCAAATGACTAAATGGAACAGAAAGATGTTATAATCGTAGACCGGCAAGGTATAACCCGTATCGGGATGGAGACGCTGGTAGGTGAGACAAAAAAAGCCTCTTCGGTACTTTTCACGGAAAGTAAATCCGAACTGGTAAGATTGTTGAGCTCTCACCCCGAAGCCGTTGTGATACTGGATTATACCCTGTCTGATTTTATAAGCGTAGATGACTTGCTGAATGTAGGTTATCGTTTTTCGCATGTAAACTGGTTGTTATTCTCCGAAGAACTGAGCTATGACTTCCTGCGCAGATTGACATCTACGAGCGAAGCATACAGTATTGTTCTCAAGTCGTCGGGACTCGATGAAATAAATATTGCGCTGGCTCATGTATTAAGGGGCGAACGTTTTATTTGTGCAAGGGTTGCCAACCAATTACTGCAAGCACAGAAAGCACCTACCGATACTGTGGATCATATACTGACCTCTACAGAAAAAGAAATACTGAAAGAAATAGCCATAGGGCGTACTACAAAAGAAATTGCGGCGAATCGCAATCTTAGCTTTCATACTATCATTACCCACCGTAAGAATATCTTCCGCAAGCTGGAGATAAATAATGTGCACGAAGCAACGAAATATGCGATGCGTGCAGGGCTGATTGATATGGCAGAGTATTATATATGATTCTCAGATAATAATTTATTCATACACTCTTTTTGTTCATATTACTCCTTTGTCATTCTGAACGGAGTGAAGAATCTCGGTGCTATAAAGAGTCGGGATGCTTCGTCACCTCAGCATGACAAAGAGAATATATGGGCACTAAGCTTTTTTGATTACTCAATATTAACAGGATTTACATATCAATTTCCGAACGAAATTTATCTGTAAGATGTTCTAAAAAAGTGCTCTAATTAGGGTACTAACTAAATAGTTATATCTTTGTATAAATCGTTATTAATCGATTAATATAAACCAAAACGAAAAAATAAATGCAAAATATTGACAATCAAAAGGAATATAAAGTCCTCTTCGTCTGTTTAGGAAATATCTGCCGCTCTCCTGCTGCGGAAGGAATTTTCAAAACGATGGTAAAAGAGCAGGGGTTAACTGATAAGATTGCGGTTGATTCGGCGGGAACGTCAGGATATCATATCGATGAATTGCCCGACTTACGAATGAGAAAACATGCAACTCGGAGAGGGTATACGCTGGATTCTTTGTCTCGTAAGTTCACGGTGAACGACTTCGATAATTTTGATCTTATCTTGGTGATGGACGACAACAATCATCGTGATGTAATGCGACTGGCACCCGACTTGGAATCGGAAAAGAAGGTATACCGTATGATGGATTTTTCGCAAGACTTTGTACACGATCACGTACCCGATCCTTACTACTCGGGCGCTGATGGCTTCGAGCTGGTTCTCGATCTGCTGGAAGATTCTTGCGATGGGCTGCTGAATAAAATAAAGAAAGGTGAATTGTAACTAATTCACCTTATCTATTTGTCCTCCCTCGAAGAAATTGATTATATTTTTTACCACTTCGTGAGCCATATCTCGTCGTGCGCTATAAGTGCCTGTTCCGGCATGAGGAGACAGAATGGCATTATCCAATTCCAATAGTTCAGGGTGAATCTTAGGCTCTTTTTCGAACACATCAAGACCCGCCGCATATATTTCTCCTATTTTCAAGGCTGTGGCAAGAGCTTTCTCGTCTACCAGTTGCCCACGGGCAGTATTGATAAGTATAGCACTGTTTTTCATTTTCTTGAATTCGGCTTCTCCCATCAGGTGATAAGTCTCGGCTGTGGCAGGTGCGTTAAGCGATACCACGTCCGACTCTTTGAGGAGTGTGTCGAAATCTACATAGGTGGCGTTATACTTCTCTTCAATGTCTTTTGGCAGCCTGTTTCTATTATGATAAATGATGTTCATGCCCGATGCTAAGGCTCTGCGTGCAACCGCCTGCCCGATACGCCCCATGCCATATATACCAAGCGTTTGCCCATAAAGCGAAACACCCAAATCTCCATATATACTCCAATCGAGTCTGACGCCTGAGTGCAGCTTGTGATTGTAATAAGCTACTTTACGTGCTGTTGCCATCATCAGGGCAAAGCACAACTCGGCTGTGGGTTCTAGTACCGATTGGGGAGTATTGGTTACGGCAATGCCTTTCGAGGCTGCGTATTCCACATCTATATTGTTATACCCTACGCCATAGTTGGCTATCAGTTTTAGGTTTTTTGCCTTATCTATAATCTCTGCATCTGTCTGAAACGAAAAATTAGGGACGAATACGTCTATGTCGGATATCCGTTCCAAAATTTCATCTTTTGTGAACAGCTTGTTTTCGGGGTATATAATGATAAACTTTCCTTCAAGTCCGGCAAAATCTTCCCGCTTGAAATTATGCCCCATCAATATCTTTTTCATCTTAATGTTTTTAATCTTTTTTCAAACCAAAGTTTCCGTTTGTAATAACTACTGAGTACCCTTTGTTTAGCTCTAACGTCCAACCATTCCCCGATAATTTATATCCATCCATATTAGTCGGGTTTGTTATTGTGATTGTTTTCCAATCCGAACTTACTAATGCTCCATCGGTAACTGTTAATGTACCCCATTCATCTATAACTCTAACGTTAGGATATACAGTCCCTTTATTTTCAAGAGGCATAATGTTACGTGGGTCAAAGTTTATCCTCATCTTTTCCAATTTTATTTCGAAATGAGGCTGTTCGATAAATTTGGATTTGTATTCTACTATAAGTTTCTGAATTTTTTCTTCGCGGATGACCTCTTCATTTGTAATCTCCGTGCCATTATATGAGTTCGCAATTTGGCTCACGACATCCTTCAAACTTGAAGGAATTTTCACTTGAAAAGCATCAATAAGAAAATTACTGAGATTGGTATTATCATTTATACTTCTGTTCCAACCTTGCTTCCTCTTATCCAATAAATAACCATAGGCAGGGATCGTCTGATAGGCGAAAGAGCGTACAAAAGTGGGGTTTTTCATAGATCTATCAATATTCTTCACAAAGTGTTCTCCCTTTTGTTTTTCGGGTCTTTCACAACTTGCTTCGCCTGTATATTCGGCAAGGCCTTCATTGAGCTCTAGTTTATTTTCCTCGGTATCCGCCTCGGAGAAAAGAGATTGCCTGTATTTTCTGAATATGAATGCATTCGTCACATGCTCATTAATCTGGGATGTTGTCGATGCCGAAACTGCTTTTTTAAGAGCCTCTAATTCTAATCGCAAGTATATCCGGCCATCTCTACTGTCAAGATGAGCACAGTTGCCATTACTTTGGCTAAATCCCAGTTCCGGTTGCACAACATGGAACCGTTCATGAAGCAATAAACTTATTCGATCATATTTATTTTCGGGCAAAGGCAGCATCACTGTAGCCCAATCTGTTCCGTTCCATCGGATAGAAGTGTTAGCGATATTTTCCTTTTTGGAGAAAATTCCGGTATAGATATGATTGTCTTGTTTTAGTTCGCCTAACGAGTCTTGTACATTCGCATAGATTTCTTTCGTTGCCGGATTAATCAACATTATAGGACCAAAGATATTTTTACCCCAAAGGTTCTTACTTTTCTTTGCAGCAACTTCCGCTTCCTTAAAGTATACATTCACCTCATCGGTGCGTAAAGCCATTTTCTCTTGACCGAAAGAGCCTAGAGAAACAAACATTAAGATGATAAATAATATTCTTCTGCCCATTTTATACAGTAATTAAGTCGTTGGTAAAAAATAATGACGTATTTCTTGTATTGAAAGATCTCTGTGTGACACTTTTTACTCTGTGGTAAAAGAAGGGAAATGAGAATACGAGAGTAATTCCTTTTTATAACTTGCTTTATTTATAAAACACCCGAATCCACCAGTATTTCTCTTATTCGAACCCAATCTATATAGGGCCTATCAGATGTGGGATCATCTAGAACAAGTGGGCAACCCAGAGCCGCATCATCTATGTAAAGATGTCCATAGGCCTTGGGCGATGATGTCCAAAACCGTTGAGTCGGATTTTTTTGGATGCCATACAAAGGTATGCCATTATCTTCAAACCATTTTACGGCTTCTGTCAGTACGTTTTCTTCAACGATGACCTCCTCGCCATTTATTTTTTTCTTCTTTTTGCGGTCGCTGCGCATCGTAAAGAGTATCAGCCGATGACCCTTATCCGTTAGTTCTTTCAAAACAGGGATTGCGCCAATATCTTTTCCTATATTCGGGAACTCATGTGTTACACATGTCCCGTCAAAATCTATACATATATCCATATTACTTAAAACAGAAATAAAACGCTTTTGTTTACAAATCGAAAAACCCGGATTATAACTAATCCGGGCCTATATCAAAAGAATAATTTTCTGAGAAATTATTACTTGTTTTCAGAAGTTCCGTTTATATCGTCTTCAAGGCCATTTACACCATCTTTGAAGCTTTTTACTCCTTTACCCAATCCTTTCATGAGTTCAGGAATTTTCTTTCCTCCAAACAATAGTAAAACAACAATGGCAATGATGATGATTTCTCCGGTTCCTAAGTTTCCTAAAAATAAAAGAGTGTTCATCTAGCTATTAATTTATATCGTTATACATTTAGATTGCTAAAGTAGTCAGAATAAAATTATTCTTGATAACTTTTTACATCTTTTAAATAAAGGTTTTATTATACTGGGGTAACGAAGTTCGTCGGCTTCTTTTACCGTATACATCATAAAAAACTTACTGCTAATGAAGCTTTCTTTAGATCCGATTTTTTGTCAAATAGAATTATTTGTCTAATTTAGGGTGCTTAAGAACCAGAACTAATTTATTAATATTATGAGAATTATTAAAATTTCTTTTGCTTTGCTTGTTGCTTTGGTAGCAAGCGTTAGTATGTTTGCACAATTGCCTGTATCTCTAGGAGTAAAGGCCGGAATGAATTTGTCCGAGTTGCAAAATGTAGATGATGATAATAAGGTTGGTTTCAATATTGGGCTAACTGCCGAGCTTGCATTGCCAAGTAGTTTTTATTTGATGTCGGGACTTGAGTTTACAACGAAAGGAACCAAAGGTAAAAATGTACCAGTTAATGTTTCCGGCACGAAGGATAAAGTTACCTATAATTCGATGTATATTCAATTGCCTATACATGCCGGATATAAACTGGATTTAACACCCGGCACTAAACTCGTATTCCGTGCAGGGCCGTATTTGGCTTATGGAGTAGGCGGAAAAATAAAATCGGATGCAAAACAATTTGAAGATCAGGATTTCTTTGGGGATGATACCAATCGTTTCGATTTTGGAATTGGCGGAGCTGTAGGTGTTGAATTTTTAAATAAAATAAATGTTAGCCTTGGTGCCGATCATGGATTAACCAAAGTATTTAAAGATACTAAAATCAAAAATCGGGCTGCATATATCAGTGTAGGATATAAATTCTGATCCGTTCTATTGTAAGCTTATTAAGAACTATCTGTCTTGATTTACTTTTTGCATTTTCAGCTATAAAGTTTATCTAATAAGAGAGAGTTCTTTGATATAACAGGGTGACAAAAGGTGACATTTTACAACATGCTTAAAAGTGTCACTTTTGTCACTTTTTGATTGTAAATGGTTGATATATAATGAATAAATTTTTCGCTAAATTGTCACTTTTTAGGCTTTTGTCGATACTTTTTACGGTTTATAGTTGATCCCGGCTTTGCGTGCTTGGGCATGTTGCAGTCTTCTGGGAACATTATAGAGCCTGCCATCTTTTATCAGTCGCGAACCGGTTTGCTTAAACCAGAATGATATGTTATTTGCTATACATAGTTCGTGCAGTTCCATGATCCAGTCGAAATTGCAAGGGCGTGCATCTTGACCCGATTCGCCTCCGGCTGTAATATGCTCTACCCATGACCCGATGTAAGGGTTCAGGTCTATCCTTTCCAAGAGAGGTTCGCATATAATCATTTTGTGCTTGATGGGAGCAGCTTTGTAAATAGGCAGCCTGTAGTCAGCTCTATCCTGATTCTCTACCGTGCAGCAAATGGTGACATTGTCGTAGCCATCGCCCCAGTCGTCGGGTAGTCCTACTGTCAGTTGGTCGATGCGTTTGGTTATCATCAGAAAGGTTAGGTCGCTCCGTTCTCGTATCATTCGCCATGCTTCGGGACGCCATTGATCTGCGTCTTTGTTGAAGAAGCCGGATGTGAAGCAGGTGTATACTTCTGTGCCGGATGGTATTTTGTATTCTCCGTTTCTCTTTTTCCGGATGGGTACATCGAAGTTTTTTGTTTGGGTTACAACTGTGCTGTCTATGCCTCGTCTTGCATCACCACGATACACATAGCAGTGTTTGCAACCTTCGCTTATCTTGTGACAGCCGTGCCACGGATTCCATAGTGCTGACATAATCATTCTTTGTGACTTCAAATATAAGAAAAGCATAGTGAGTTTTTCACTTTATACCAAAAGTTTATATCTTTGTGCACCCATGTAAATTGATTATAAATAACAACCATATAATATGTTCGAAAGTTTAAGTAATAGATTAGAGCGCTCGTTTAAGATACTGAAGGGTGAAGGTAAAATCACCGAAATAAATGTTGCGGAAACCCTAAAGGATGTTCGCCGTGCTTTATTAGATGCCGACGTAAACTATAAGACAGCAAAACAGTTTACCGAGACTGTGAAGGAAAAGGCAATGGGGCAGAATGTGCTTACTGCCGTTAAGCCTGAGCAATTGATGGTGAAGATAGTTCATGATGAACTTGCTGCCTTGATGGGTGGAACCGCTACAGATGTTCATCTGAAAAGCAATCCGGCTGTAATCCTTATGTCGGGTCTTCAGGGTTCGGGTAAGACTACTTTCTCAGGAAAGCTTGCCAAGATGCTGAAGTCTAAGAAAGGTAAGAATCCGTTGCTTGTAGCCGGAGACGTTTACCGTCCTGCTGCGATCGAACAGTTGAAGATATTAGGAGAGCAAATCGAAGTCCCTGTATATTGGGAAGAGGGAAGTAAGAACCCGGTACAGATTGCTCAAAATGCAATTAAGCATGCAAAGCAAAATGGCAATGACCTTGTTATTGTCGATACCGCCGGTCGTTTGGCTATCGATGAGGAGATGATGAAAGAGATCACAGCGATTAAGGATGCTGTGAAACCTGACGAAATTCTCTTTGTAGTAGACTCCATGACAGGACAGGATGCGGTGAACACAGCAAAAGAATTTAATGACAGGCTCAACTTCGACGGGGTAGTGCTTACCAAGCTAGATGGTGATACGCGTGGTGGTGCTGCGCTTTCTATCCGTTCGGTTGTAGACAAGCCGATCAAGTTTGTGGGTACAGGCGAAAAGATGGACGCATTGGATGTATTCCACCCTGAGCGTATGGCAGACCGTATATTGGGCATGGGTGACATCGTTTCGCTCGTAGAAAGAGCACAGGAGCAATACGATGAGGAAGAAGCTCGTCGCCTACAAAAGAAAATAGCAAAGAACCAGTTTGACTTCAACGACTTTATCGGACAGATACAGCAAATCAAAAAGATGGGTAATCTGAAGGATTTGGCGTCTATGATTCCGGGAGTTGGTAAGGCTATTAAAGATATGGATATTGATGATGATGCTTTCAAGAGTATCGAAGCTATCATTTATTCGATGACACCCAAAGAGCGTTCAACTCCTGAAATCCTGAACGGAAGTCGCCGTGAGCGTATCGCTAAAGGTAGCGGAACATCTATCCAAGAGGTGAATAAGCTTATCAAGCAGTTTGACCAAACTCGTAAGATGATGAAGATGATGACTCAGATGAAAGGTGGCAAAATGCCGAATATGAGAAGGTAATTCTTTATAGAACGATATAAAAAGAAAATCCGAATCGTATGATCCGGATTTTCTTTTTTAGTATATAGATGCCTTACAGGCCTTTTTCGCTTAAGTATCTTTCTGCTTCTATCGCAGCTTGACAACCACTTCCGGCAGCTGTAATAGCTTGACGATATATAGGGTCGGCTACGTCTCCTGCGGCAAAAACGCCTTCTACTCCTGTTTTCGGAGTACCTGGTGTTGTGATAATATATCCTACAGGGTCGAGGTTAAGCTGCGCCTTGAATATGTCCGTATTAGGCTTGTGTCCTATAGCAAGGAAGAATCCGTCGATCTTGATATCGAACTTTTCTTCGTTTGGTTCACCGAGGTGTCTTACTACATGTACTCCTTCTACGCCATTTTCGCCAAAAAGTCCTGTCGCGTTGCATTCGAATAAGATCTCTATCTTAGGATTTTGCATAGCTCTGTCTTGCATCACCTTCGATGCACGCAGATGTGCTTTACGTACAATCAGATACACTTTTTCGGCTAGTCCTGCCAGATAGATTGCTTCTTCACAAGCAGTGTCTCCACCACCAACAACAGCTACAACCTTCTTGCGATAGAAGAATCCGTCGCATGTAGCACACGCAGAAACTCCCATGCCTGCATATTTAGTTTCGTCTGATAGACCTAAGTATTTGGCACTGGCTCCTGTTGCTATAATAACAGTATCTGCTTCAATCACTTTTTCGCCATCGATAGTCACTTTGTGCGGATGAGAAGAGAAGTCTGCTGCTGTAGCTATACCAAAGCGTATATCAGCGCCAAAGCGTGTAGCCTGCTTCTTTAGGTCTTCCATCAGTTCGGGGCCGGTAATACCTTCAGGGTATCCCGGGAAGTTTTCAACCTCGGTAGTTGTTGTTAATTGTCCTCCGGGTTGTATTCCTTCATATAGTACCGGAGAAAGATTTGCTCTCGACGCATAAATAGCTGCAGTGTATCCCGCAGGTCCTGAGCCAATAATGAGGCAACGTACTTTTTCGTTCATGTCTTATATTTTTATATGTTTTGTTTATATTTTATACAAATATATAGAATTTGCTTATATCTTCAAAGGTTATTCGGTTCGTATTTTCTATGTAATGATAAACACAATCTATGTTATCTAAGGTCTACTATTTCTGCATTAGGATAATCTTTCTTATTGAAAGAAAAAGTAGCATCGGGAATATTAGTTCCTGTTTGATAGCTTTTTATAGATAAGATATTTTGTATGCCGGCTTTATCTGTCAGTGTGATCTTTGAGAATACATTGCTGGCTTTATCTATTTGTACCAGTATTTTGGTGATGTCTGCATTCTTCTTTTGGGGAATCAGTTCTATCTCCAAAACAGTTTTTCCTCCTATTCTTTTTTCTCCTTTGTAGGATAGATTATAGCCTTTCTTATAAATACTGAAAAGCATAGAAGGGCTTATTCCTTGTAGCTCTGCACCTGTAGGATTGCTGATGTTTACCTCTTCAGTATCTTTTACATACACCCATTGTGTTTTACCGTCGAACCAAGTAATAGCATCGGGGATTTCTATCTTGAACTTGTCTCCCTTCATATAAGCCTTGCCATCGTAGCTATATACCAGTTTAGCCTTCGTGTCTTTAGAGTCTAAAGTAAAGCTTGCTACAACCCCTCCGGCTTTGTTGTATGTTTCGGCGGCTTTATCTAAGATCGAGCGTGCATCTTGTGCAGAAATGCTCAATGTGAATACTAAGAGTGATATAAGGGAAAGTAACTTTGTTTTCATCTTTGGTTATATTGTTTAGCTTCTTTGACTTTGTTATTCATTAAAGGTTTAAATATTAAACTTGGCTAGTCTTTTTTCCGGCAGAATGATATTGACCATTAAGGAGGCTTAGCCAAATGAATTTAACTTCTGTTCTAAGCTGTATTCGTCAGCAATAAGAACATCACGAGCCTTGCTGCCTTGTGTTGGCCCTACAATCCCTGCTGCTTCCAATTGATCCATCAGGCGGCCTGCACGGTTGTACCCGATGGAGAACTTGCGCTGTATTAGCGATGTAGATCCTTGCTGGTGAACTACGAGAAGGCGTGCAGCTTCTTCAAATAGTGGGTCTTTATCATTGAGGTCGATACTTCCACCTTTGTCTTCGCCCATCTCGCTTATATATTCAGGGAGTTCGAATGCGCTCGAATAGCCTTGTTGGTTTCCGATATATTGTGCTATACCTTCCACTTCAGGGGTATCGACAAAGGCGCATTGGATACGTACAAGGTCGCTGCCCTGTGAGAAGAGCATATCTCCACGTCCGATCAATTGATTGGCACCCGACATATCAAGAATAGTGCGGGAGTCGATCTGCGAAGTGACACGGAAAGCCATACGGGCAGGGAAGTTCGCTTTTATAGTTCCTGTAATGATATTTGTTGTCGGACGCTGTGTTGCGATCACCATGTGCATACCTACGGCACGAGCCTTTTGGGCAATACGGGCGATAGGCATTTCTATCTCTTTTCCGGCAGTCATTATCAGGTCGCCAAACTCGTCGATGATAATAACCAGATAGGGGAGAAAGCGATGTCCTTTCAATGGGTTTAGTCGGCGTTTGCGGAACTTCTCATTGTATTCTTTTATATTACGCACTCCGGCATTCATAAGCAGCTCATAGCGATCATCCATCTCTTTAGTCAGAGAGTTTAGCGTCTGAGTCACTTTGGTAACATCGGTGATAATCGCTTTTTCTGCGTCAGGGAGTTTTGCCAGATAATGTTTCTCTATTCTTGAATAAATATTGAACTCCACCATCTTTGGGTCAACCAACACCATCTTCATTTCGGCCGGATGCTTTTTGTATAGCAACGAAGTTATTATGGCATTCAATCCTACCGATTTTCCTTGTCCTGTTGCTCCTGCTACGAGTAAGTGAGGCATCTTGCATAGGTCGAACATGAAAATCTCATTCGTGATTGTCTTCCCTAAAGCAACGGGGAGATCGAAAGCACATTCTTGAAATTTGCGAGAGGCAATTACAGACTGCATCGATACTATCTGAGGATCTTTGTTCGGAACCTCAATTCCTATTGTGCCTTTACCCGGCATAGGGGCAATAATACGTATACCCAGAGCCGAGAGGCTAAGAGCTATGTCGTCTTCGAGGTTACGGATCTTAGAAATACGTACACCTGCTTTTGGTACTATTTCATATAAGGTGATTGTAGGCCCTACAGTTGCTTTGATGGATGTGATCTCGATGCCATAATTTTGTAGAGTGGTGATGATTTTACTTTTGTTGGCATTCTGTTCTTCCATATCTACACCTTTGCCTGTCATGTCGTATATCTTCAGCAATTCTGTAGATGGAAAATGGAAATTGGATAGATCTTTGGTCGGATCGTATTCTTCCATCTCTTCGCCTTCGGGTAAGAAGTCCGGAACATTTTCCGTATTCGTAACAGGCTGAGGATTTGCGAGAGGAATAAATGTATTTTGTGTGGGAGTAAATTCTTCATCCTCAGGAATAACAATCTCGAAGTCGTTGTCGATCTTCATTGACGTTGCCGGCTTGTCCTTTGTTTTCTTATCCTTTGCAGTAGCTGTAGGCAATATGAAGTCTTCTCCTAAGTCCTCCGTTTCAGTCGATTGATCATCCTCTTTTTTCTTTCTCCTTAAAAAGCTAAACCAGCTTTTCTTTTCTTCAGCTGGAAGCTCTTCTTCATATACCTCTTCTTCCTCTTCAATTATATCTTCTTCCTCCTGATTAGGATTTTTTAGTGGGTTCTTAAATAGTCCACGGAAGAATTCCATAGAAGCTTTCTTCGTAATGATAAGGAATATAATGAGTAGAAGAATAATAATCATAATAACGCCCGGTATGCCCAATGCGGCTTCCAGTATTCTTTCTACCTCCATTCCGTGAGCACCACCCCAAAGGATGTTGCTTCCGTCGTTTATCAGTCTCGAAATAAAAGCACATGTAATAGAACCCCACACAAGGGCATAAGCCATAAGCAGGAATGAACGGATAGCCGAAATATTGACGACACGCATCAGTTTCAAGCCCATCAGGATGAGATATACAGGGATAAGCAAAGAGAATACTCCAAACCAATTGTTTATAAGTTTTTCTGCAACGAATGCACCTACAACACCTGTCCAGTTGCTTATTTCCTGTTTGTGAGAAATAAGATCAAGAAAAAATTTATTTGTTACCTTACTTTGGTCGGCAGCTCCTGTAAAGAAAAATGATATTTCTCCCAGTAGTATGTATGCCCCAAAAAATGAGAGGCAGACTCCCAATAAGAATTTTGTACGCTCTTTTTTTATGAATTCGATGAAAGAGGTTCTTTTATCTTGAGTTTTCTTTTTCCTGACTGTTTTTTTTGCCATATAGTGAAGCGGTAAAGCTTTTTATTTTTCTTTTAAGTAGGTTATATTCGATACAAAGATAACTCTTTTTCAGAAAGATTATCCTTGCTGTTTCTTCTTTTATAAAGATATAAAAAGATAGTAAAATAAAAAGATTTATAAAAAATAGAAATATAATTAAACCTTTTAATGTTTTGCCAGTCACACAAATCAGTCAAAAATAATTAAAAGGAAAATGAAAAGGAATATCCCCATACTTTTATTTCTATGTGTATTTTTAGGATTGAGTGCACAATCGCAGACCACAGCGATAACAGGAACAGTATTCGACAATGAAATGAAAGAGCCGATAGAGATGGCCAGTATAAGAATCCTAAATGCTAAAGATAGTGCCTATGTAACTGGTACGGTGACGGACGAGAAAGGAAAATTTAGCGTAGGAGTCAGACAAGGACGCTATATTGCTCAAATATCATTTATCGGATATACTGATCAGTACTTCAAAGCAAATGCCCAAAAGTCTGTGTCCTTAGGAGATATATACATGAAAGAAGATGCTATTATGCTTGGGGAGGCTGTAGTGGAAGCTAAGGCCATAGAGGTACAAGTGAAAGGCGATACCATAGAATACAATGCCGACTCGTATAAGGCCCAGCAAAGCGATGTGGTAGAAGATATGATAAAACGAATGCCCGGTGCTGAAATAGATGAGAATGGAAAAATAACGATCAACGGAAGGGAAGTTAAAAAATTCCTTGTAGACGGGAAAGAGTTTTTCAGCGATGACCCCAAAGTTGCATCTAAAAGTTTGCCCGCTAATATTATAGATAAGCTTCAGGTGCTTGACCGTAAATCTGACATGTCTCAGATGACCGGCTTTGATGATGGCGATGACGAAACCGTGATCAATCTAACGATAAAGAAAGGTATGAAGCAGGGTTTTATGGGCGATACTTATGTCGGCTATGGCAGTAAAAAGCGTTATGAGGCAAATGGGGTGTTTAACTACATGCGCGATAATACTCAGTTTACACTGTTAGGAGGATTAAATAATACAAATAATGCCAGTTTCTCAGATTTTGCCTCGAGTGCATTTAGTGGACGAGGCGGAGGACGATTGAGATTCGGAGCGAACAATGGAGTCGCAAAAACACTGAATGGAGGGTTCAATTTTGCTACTGAGTATTCGGATAAGCTAAAATATGGCGGAAATGTTCGGTATGGCTCTGTTGATAATGATGTGTCTAGTATTACAAGCCGAAGATTTACAGGAACGAGCCAAACACAAAACGGAAATTCCTTTGGAAATAATAAAAGCGATAACTTCGGTGCAAATTTTCGCTTCGAATGGACTCCCGATTCATTGACAAGGATCGTTTTCAGACCAAATATCCAATACAATAAGAACAGAAATGATCAAGAAGGAGAAAGTGAAACTTCATTTGCTGATAATCCTGAGAGAAACTACAAGGAATCGTCTTGGAATACGGTTGATGGAAAAGGGCTTTCGTTGAGCGGAAATCTCGATATCAGTCGTAAGTTGAATAGCCAGGGACGAGTATTGAGTTTCAGTTTTTCAGGAGGTCTGAATAATTCGGACAGTGAAGGTTATGATTACTCTCATTCTATCTATGCAGACCCTCTTAAGAATGATTCGATCAGGGATCAAAAGTCATTGCAAGATGACAAAGGTTATAACTGGCGTGCATTTGTTTCGTATGTAGAGCCTTTGGGTAGAAACAATTTTTTGCAATTAACTTATAATCTGCGTAACAACCATTCTGAAACTGACCGCAAGGCTTACAATAAAGATGCCGAAGGAAATTATAATGTGATAGCGGAAGAATATACACGCAATGTGAAAAATGATTTCCTTAATCAAAATGTCTCTCTGAATTTTAAATCGATTAGAGAGAAATTTGACTATACATTGGGCGTTGGATTAGAGCCATCAAGATCTAAAACCAGTATTTTTCAGCCCGGGCAACCGGAGAAAGATATAAAACCACGTAATTCGCTCAGTTTTGCCCCTAATGCCCAGTTTAATTATAAATGGGATAGAAGAAACACTCTTCGGGTAGATTATAGCGGAAGAACATCGCAGCCTACCACAACTCAGTTATATGATGGTATTATCTCTCAAAGCGGTTTTGATGTTACTTATGGTAATCCCGATTTGAAACCAAGCTTTCAACATAGTTTGAGAGGAAGATATCAGAATTTCAATACAAACAGAAACTCGAACCTATCAGTCTTTACAAATTTCAATTATACGATGGATGCTATCGTGAACGTTTCTACATACAAGGATCAGGGACGTGAAATGACTTATAAGAATGTAGATGGTAATATGGATGGATTTATGGGAGTGACATATAATACTCCTCTCCGAAATAAGAAGTTTTCGATTAATGCATTCACAATGGGTAGATATAGCCGCAATACTACATTTATAAATGCAAAAGAAAATAAGGCGGATACATATAACTTTAGAGAAAATATGACATTGCAGTTTCGCACCGGTTCTCTTGATGATCAGATAAGAACGTTGAGTGATGCTCGCTTTTTGTTGAATATAGGCGGTAACTTCGGATATAACAATATAAAAAATACCATTTCAACCGATCAGGACAGAGAGACATTTAATTATGGAGCGAAGGGTGACTTCACCACTTATTTACCTTTGGGGCTTACTTTACAATCCGATATTCAATATTCGACTAACTCGGGTTATACTACCGGATATAAGTTGAACGAGTGGTTGTGGAATGCTTCGTTAACTTATAATATGGATTCGATGCTGAAAGGCATATTTAAAAATAAGTATACAGGGAATGCTTTGCTGCGCTTCAAAATATATGACATCTTACAGCAGAGAAGTAATATAAATATCGATCAGAATGCATTATATATACAGGAGTCCATATCTAATACGATCAACAGTTACTTTATGGTCAATTTTGTGTATAAGTTCCAAATATTTGGGAAGGGTACAAAAAGAGAAGATATGGATGGAGGAGATAGAGGCTGGGGAGGTAGAAACCCCGGAGGTCATCCGGGAGGAGGCCCTATAGTGTTTTAAATACATAAAAAAGAAAATCCGTAATTTAAATATTGCGGATTTTTTGCTTTTATAAATATGAAGTTGTAATCAGTGAAAAATATTGTAATGTGGTTTTGGAATAGTTAAAATACCTAGAAATGGTGATTGTAGGATTTTCTTGATTTTTATACCTTCGCGTCGCATCCAGAAACAACAATTTATCTATTCTTATTTTAAACACACTATGAATTTTTTAAAACGTCTTTCTAAGCACTTTCTATTGTTTATTCTTCTTCTATTTTTCTCTTCGTTTATACATGCTAACCTGATCAGAACAGATGCCAATATATTTGGTCATGTAGTGAATGCAAAAACAGGTGAGCATATCCCATTTATAAATGTTGTACTGAAAAATACAACAATAGGTGTATCTACCGATGCCACCGGACATTATGCATTAACGAACTTACCCGAAGGAAAGTTTATAGTTGTAACACAGGGAATCGGCTACAAACCGCAGGAAAAAGAGGTTGAGCTCAGAAGAGGCAAATCTATAGAAATTAATTTCGAGGTAGAAGAAGATGCCCTTAATCTTAATGAAGTAGTGGTAACTGCAGGGCGTACCTCTCAGAAACGTACCGAAGCCCCTGTAATTGTGAATACGATAAGTACAAAAATGCTTGAAACCACGCAGTCGGTTGTATTAGGCGAAGGACTTAACTTTTGTACAGGGCTGCGTTATGAAAATGATTGTCAGAACTGTGGCTTTTCGCAGGTGAGAATGAATGGAATGGAAGGTCCTTATTCGCAGATATTGATAAACAGCCGTCCTATATTTAGTGGTCTGGCGGGAGTATATGGGCTTGAACTTATTCCGTCTAATATGCTTGAACGTATCGAGGTCGTCAGAGGCGGCGGCTCTGTTTTGTATGGTTCGAATGCAATTGCAGGAACAATAAATCTTATACTTAAAGACCCGAAAACAAATAGCTTCGAAGCCGGGTTAAATACATCTCTTATAGGAATGGGGGTAAACGGGTCGAATGGCTCTGTCGCAGATTATAACGCAACGTTTAATGCTACATTGGTAACCGAAGATCATAAAACGGGTATCTCTGTTTTCGGAAATATGCGAGATCGTAATATGTTTGACGCAAATGGCGATAGCTTTTCTGAAATAGCACCGATGAAGAATACGGTTATAGGAACTCGTATTTTTTATCGTCCTGCATACAGAAGTAAATTGAGCCTCGACTTTTTTAATATCCGAGAAGAGCGCAAAGGTGGAAATAAACAAGACTATCCCGACCACGAAAGAGATATCTCCGAGTCGGTAAAGCATGATATGATAACCGGAGCATTGACATACGAACAATATTTCAGAGAGAGTGATTTGCTTACAGTATTCGGTTCTGGACAATATCTTGATCGCGATTCTTACTATGGAGCCAAACAGTCGTTGAGCGATTATGGAAATACAAAGGATAAAACCTATAATATAGGTGCTCAGTATAAGCTGTCCGTCAACGATATCTCGACATTAATAGGTGGAGTGGAGCATACCGGCTCGCACCTTACCGACATGAAACTGGGATACCCCGAATATAAACTGAATGACGCAGGTACAGATATCATTGTCACGCATGTACCGAATCGCATAGTGTCTGATCAAGCTTTGAATATTACAGGAGCTTTTGCACAATATGAGATAAAAGTAGGAAAAGCAAAATTCCTTGCCGGAGCACGTGTAGAACATTATTCTATCGATGATAAGCAGGCCGACAGTGATAAATCAGGAACGGTAGTTGTGCCCCGGGCAAGTATAATGTATGATATTTCATCGTATTTACAAACCCGTATTGGCTTCTCAAGGGGGTATCGTGCTCCGCAAATTTTTGATGAAGATCTTCATATAGAAACATCGGGTTCTCGTCAGGTGATCAACAAAAACGACCCTCATCTAAAACAAGAAAATAGCTCTAGCTTTACACTGTCGTTCGATTTTAATAAAAAAATAGGAGGAATCAATACAAATATTCTGGTAGAAGGGTTTTATAATAAACTGCATAATCCATTCAGAAATGAAATTGGTGAGCCTGATGAAAATGGAACAGTGATTTATACTCGTATCAATTCAAAAGATGGAGCTGCTGTTCAGGGTGTAAACCTAGAGGTGAAGCTTATGCCGTCAGATAAATTAAGCCTGAATGCTGGATTTACTGTTCAGTCGAGCCGATACAAAGTGAGTGATGAAACTTTCGGTGAAAAGAAGTTTTTCCGAACACCTGACGCTTACGGATTTTTAGCGCTGGATTGGGAGTTTGCTCGTAATTTCGGGGTGTCTGCAACGGGTAATTATACAGGCAAAATGTTAGTTCCGTATTTTGGTCCTGAAATCGCTAACCCCGAGGCTGGAGAATTGCGCAAGTCAAAAACCTTTTTTGATACAGGAGTTAAGTTCCATTATGATATGAGGCTTGCGGGTAATATTACTATAGAGTGGTTTGCCGGAGTGAAAAATATTTTCAATTCATATCAGAAAGACTTTGACAAAGGTATCGACCGTGACCCTTCATACATTTATGGCCCTAGCTTGCCACGAACAGCTTTCTTAGGTTTCAAGATTGGTAATTTGCTATAGCGACACACCTTCTCTTTATTCTATATAGTTTTCTTTGAGGTAATTGATTATTTCTTCCGAATAAGATATTACCTCTTTTTCTATTTTATGACTTAGAGCCTTTAAGCTGTTTAAATTTTCCATGATCTATAATCTTATTAATTCATTAATATAATTTGTTTTACCTTCTATATTTTACAAATAACGATACATCTTATACCAACTAAAAGCTATTATCCTTATTTTTGTATAAAACATATGAATAAAGATATGAAAAGATTTGCATTTTTTGTTTGCTTCTTGCTAGTAGCTTCACTTTCTGTATTCTCTCAGGAATATAATTATAAATTCCGCCTTACACTCAAGGATAAAAAAAGCGATTATTCTATTGATAAGCCGGAAGACTTTCTGTCCGCTAAGTCGCTTGAAAGGAGACAGAAATATAATATAAAGATCGATGAAACCGATCTTCCGATATCTCAAGAGTATATAAAAGCGATTGAAAGTATTGGAGGAAAAGTTGTAGCACAAAGCAAGTGGCAACGAACTGTTGCGGTTCACTGTTCGGATAGTGCAATGGTTGATAAGTATAAGGCGTTGCCTTTTG
Organism: Dysgonomonas sp. Shenzhen-Wh21; assembly: GCF_043392705.1. Taxonomy (NCBI): domain Bacteria; kingdom Pseudomonadati; phylum Bacteroidota; class Bacteroidia; order Bacteroidales; family Dysgonomonadaceae; genus Dysgonomonas; species Dysgonomonas sp. Shenzhen-Wh21. Next base: position 75,843 of record NZ_JAIXHZ010000126.1, on the reverse strand, counting down.
TGTCGGATGCATTGTTTGTATGGAGAGGTAAGCCGGTAGAAGAAACAAAGAAGGATAGTATAATCGCATATCCGGCTGTGGAAACTGTTGTGTTTGGCGATTACTACGCAAGAGGAAAAAATAATATCAAAATTAATAACGGGCAATACCTTCATGATGCGGGGTATAAAGGTAAAGGGATGACAATTGCGGTAATAGATGCCGGCTTTAATCATTTACCTCAAATCGGGATGTTAGACAATTTGGATATCAAAGGATATAAAGGCTTTGTTTACGAAAATGAAGATATGTTTAATAGAGCCAATCAGCATGGATTAAATGTGTTGTCTTGCATTGGGACGAATAAGCCTATGCAATTCGTAGGAACAGCTCCTGAAGCTAGTTTTTGGTTGTTAGGTTCTGAAGATGCGCGTAGTGAGTATCCTATAGAAGAGGATTACTGGGCGGCGGCTATCGAGTTTGCCGATAGTGTTGGCGTTAATGTAGTGAATACATCACTCGGTTATAATAGTTTCGACTATCCGGCAAAAAGCTATACACATGAAGACCTGACAGGGAGAACGGCTCTTATATCTCGCGCGGCTGATGCTGCTGCCAAGAAAGGAATATTGGTCGTTATCAGTGCGGGTAATTCTGGAGATTCGGAATGGGAGAAAATAACTCCGCCGTCCGATGCCTTCAATATATTGACGGTAGGTGCTATTCAGAAAGATTCTGTTATAGCTCCGTTTAGTTCAAGAGGCTTAACCGAAGACCTTAGGATAAAACCTGATGTAATGGCTCTCGGACAAGGAGCAACAGTAGTGGGAGATAATGGGTTGGTTACATATAAAAGCGGAACTTCTTTCTCTTCACCTATCATGTGCGGTATGGTAGCTTGCTTATGGCAGGCTTTCCCTGTATTGACCAACAAGGAGATAATAGAGGTCGTAAGGCAATCTTCTGATATTTATGATCATCCGAACAAGGATTATGGTTATGGTATTCCCGATATGAAAAAGGCGATGGAAATAGCACAGCAGTTGGTTGATAAAAAAACAGCAGTGCAACAGCCCGTAAAGAAAGGAAAGAAATGAACCGCCCGGCGATCTCTCTGTATGAATTGAATAATCTCATCAAGGGTGTCTTAAAAGATACACTTCCCGAAGTGTTTTGGATTCGGGCTGAGACAAGTGATGTGCGTGTCAACCAGAATGGGCATTGCTATCTCGAGTTCATAGAGAAGGATATTAACGGGCGAGCCCTGATCGCTAAAGCCCGAGGGATGATATGGGCAAATACGTTTTATATACTCAAGGCGTATTTCGAGAACACGACAAAACAGACCTTTTCATCGGGACTGAAAGTCTTAGTTCAGGTAAGTGTTGAGTTTCATGAATTATACGGATTCACGCTCACGGTTCACGATATCGATCCCACTTATACACTCGGAGATCAGGCGTTGAATAGAGCCGCAATAATAAAACAATTGGAAGAAGATGGAGTCCTTTCCTTAAATAAAGAACTTGAGTTGCCTATTCCCACAAATAAGATTGCAATTATATCTTCTCCCACAGCAGCAGGATATGAAGATTTTCTCGATCAATTGGCAAATAATCCTTATGGATTTATTTTTTATACCAAATTATTTACCGCTCTTATGCAAGGTGAGCGCACCGAGAGTTCTATAATCTCAGCATTGGAGCGTATTTATGAATATCAGGACTGTTTCGATGCCGTAGTTATTATTCGGGGAGGAGGAGCGACTTCGGATTTGAGTAGCTTCGATTCTTACCTTTTGGCGGCAAGCTGTGCACAGTTCCCTTTGCCTGTAATAACAGGAATAGGGCATGAGCGGGACGATACGGTTCTAGATATCGTAGCGCATACACGTATGAAAACCCCGACTGCTGTTGCAGAATTTTTGATTTCGAATATTGCGGAAACAGCGATGGAATTGGACGAAATGGCTCATGATATTGTTTCTATCGTTACGCAAAGACTACAGGATGAAGCTGTACGTTTAAGTGTTTTTGAAACAAAGAATACATTCTTACTTAAAGCATGGCTCAAAGAGCAGGATGCAATCCTAGCTTCTGCAAAGAATGTTTTGATAAGAGGTTTGCAAAGTTCACATAAAGAAAATCAGAATAAGTTGTCTTCGTTTCAGGATGTCCTTGTCAGGGAATCGCAGCAATTAAATAAAGAGAGTATAAACAATCTTACAGTGTTGGAGAATACTTTAAAACGAGTTGCTTTGCAAAAGTTTAAGGATGAAAATACGCAACTGGAAATGTATGAGAAACACCTTCTTTTGGCGTCTCCCGAAAATATTCTGAAAAAAGGATATACTTTGACAATGAAAGATGGGAAAGTGATAAAACAAAGCAGTGCAGTGAAAAAAGGAGATAAACTGACTACTGTTTTTGCTGATGGAAAGATAAAATCTACTGTAGAATAATTATAACAAAAGATGAGTGTAAATAATAATCCGATACCTTTCTCCTACGCATTCAGTTTTCAAGAGGGGATGGCACACATTATACGAAAATCGGGGACAGGGTTTATTAATAAATTCGGAGAATTGGTTGTTCCTTGTATCTATGAAATGGCTTTTAGTTATTCCGAAGGCTTGGTAATGGTACAAAAGAATGGAAAATGCGGATATCTTGATAAAGCCGGTAACGAGGTTATTCCTATCGAGTATGAAAATGCCGATGTTTTTTCGAATGGATTAGCCGGGGTATGCAAGGATGGTAAGTGGAGATTTATCGATAAAAAGGGAGTATTGGTGATTCCTTACCTTTATGATACGATAAACTGCTTTTCGGAAGATCTCTGTGGTGTTTTCAAGGATGGTAAAGCCGGCGTAATTGACAAGCAGGGTAACGAAGTCGTACCATTTGTCTATGATGACATATTCGAGTTTAGCGAAGGGCTTATTTGTGTTTGCAAAGATGAAAAATCCGGATTTATCGATGCTTTGGGTAATGAAGTTATTCCCTTTATATATGATCGTTCGGAAGGTGTAAAATGTAAAGATGGTCTGATTTGTATCGCTAAAGATAAGAAGTGGGGAGTGATCGACAAGGTCGGTAATGAAATAGTCTCTTTTATATATGACGATATTGCTCCCGAATATTCAGAGGGATTAGCGTATGTCAATTTAAACGGTAAATACGGCTTTATTAATGAAAGGGGAGAAGAAATCATTCCTTTTATATATGAAGATTTATCTAGTTTTTCAGAGGGCTTGGCTGCTGCAAAGATGCATGGTAAATGGGGATTTATAAACAAGGAAAATAAAGTAGTTGTGTCCCTTATTTATGAGAGGGTTTATTCTTTTTCCGATGGATTAGCGCTAATTATGGAAAAGGGGCGAAATGCCTATTTTATAGATAAGTTTGGAGAGATAAATATTGCACTCAAGAGAAGTTATACACTTCTTGAAAAACTGAAGTTCGCAATACTTTCCTTGGCTGTTGCTACGGTTATATATATGTTGATTAAAGCAATCGCCAGTTAATAGAATTGGAATAAAAAAGAAGAATTGAGTTCGGTTGGTAATAAATGATAGAAATAATTATAATTTGTTCTTGTAACTAATAATGAATTATGGCAAAGAAAGAGCAAACATACGGAGAAGCAATGCAGGAGTTGCAGGACATTATGGGCAGTATCGAAAATGACGATTTGGATGTAGATATCCTTCTCGAAAAAGTAAAAAAAGCGGCAACCCTTATTAAGTTTTGCAAAGATAAACTGCAAAAGACGAATGTAGAAATACAAAAGATTCTGGACGAAATAGAATGAAAAAGAATGTCATTATAGTAGCCGGAGGAAAAGGGCTGCGCATGGGTAATGATTTGCCGAAACAGTTTATTCCTATCGGCGGTAAACCCGTTCTTATGCGTACAATAGAGGCTTTTTATAGGTTTGATCGGGATATAAATATTATTCTGGTGTTGCCTGTCTCTCATCAGGACTATTGGAAAAAACTGTGCAAAGAATATAACTTCACGATAGAGCATGCAATTGCTAATGGAGGAGAAACTCGTTTCCATTCTGTGAAAAACGGGTTGGCTCTTGTGGCTGATGGATTGGTTGGCGTGCAAGATGGAGTTCGCCCTTTTGGCTCGGTGGAAATGATAAAGCGGTGTTTTGATGCTGCGGAGGAAGAATGTCCTGCCGTTATACCTGTTATAGACTCTACCGACAGCCTCAGAGAAGTTGTTGATGAGGATAAAAGCCGAATTGTTGATCGGTCTAAAATACGGTTGGTACAAACGCCTCAGGTCTTCTATGTGAATGTTCTCAAAAAAGCCTATCAAACGGATTTCAAAGAAACATTTACCGATGATGCTTCGGTTGTAGAAGCTATGGGCGTAAATGTGCATCTTGTAAAAGGAGAGGTAACTAATATAAAGATCACTACGCCGTTGGATTTAAAGATCGGTGAGCTAATTATACGTGATAAAGAATAAAGTTATACTTTGTTCGAATAGCTATAATTAATACTCAAAATTATCTAATATAAGTGCTTGATGCGCTTCAATAATAGAAAAAAGTAACAACTCAAAACAGTAGAAAAAGTGTCACTTTTGTCACCTTTTCACTAAAAAGTAAAATCTATGGAACAGGATATTGATGCTTTATACTACAATGCAGTCGACCTATTGAAGGAAATGATAAGTATTCCGTCTTTCAGTAGAGAGGAGCATAATGTAGCAGAAGTAATAATTTCGTGCATGCGTAAGATGGGATTTTCTCCCGATAGAAAGGGAAATAATCTTTGGATTCGTAACAAAGATTTTGACTCTTCAAAACCTACTATCCTGCTCAATTCGCACATGGATACCGTTCGTCCTGTATCCGGCTGGACAAAAGATCCTTTCTTTCCCGAAGAAGATGGTGACACACTCTACGGATTGGGAAGTAACGATGCGGGAGCCAGCTTGGTGTGCTTGTTGCATGCTTTCTTTATGCTGACTCAAAAGAAACAAGATTATAACTTGATTTTCTTAGCGTCGTGCGAGGAAGAAGTTTCCGGCAATGGCGGAGCGGAGGCTGTTGTTCCCGAACTTCCGGAAATTGCGTTTGGTATTGTGGGTGAGCCTACCCAGATGAATCCTGCTATTGCAGAGAAAGGCCTCTTAGTCCTTGATTGTACATCGTACGGAAAAGCGGGACATGCTGCCCGTAACGAAGGAGAAAATGCCATTTATAAGGCAATTAAAGATATCGAATGGTTTCGGACGTACGAGTTCCCGCAAACAAGCGATTTGCTTGGGCCTGTAAAGATGACTGTAAGTATGGTGAGTGCAGGAACACAACATAATGTAGTACCCGATAAGTGTGACTTTGTTGTAGATGTAAGAAGCAACGAATTGTATAGTAATGAAGAGCTTTATCATATTATAGATACGCATACAGATTGTGAGGTAAAACCCCGGTCTTTTCGCCTGAATTCATCCAGGATTTCTCTCGAAAATCCATTTGTTCAACGTGCTATTATTATTGGAAAAACTCCTTATGGATCGCCTACGTTGTCTGATCAGACATTTATGCCTTTCCCTACTTTGAAGATGGGCCCCGGAGACTCAGCCCGTTCGCATACAGCAAACGAATATATTCATTTGAGTGAAATAAGGGAGGCTATAGAGCTTTATGTGAAGCTGCTGGACGGACTTCGAATTTAACTATTCCGCTTCATTTGCTTGATTCAGCAGGTCTTTCAGTTGCTCTTCGGTATGGTCTACTTGTCTTAAAGGTACAGTCTCAACAACAGCAAGAGATGGATCTATATCATACATCTGTGTGTCTGAAGTTGTTAATCTCTTCACAAGGTTGTAGCATCCTAAGATAATCTGTCTTGAAGGGTTCATGTGTACGTTGCGGAATATGCGGTCTACGATCATAAACTTAAAGTCTCCTCGTTTCTCTTTAGCATCTTGCATAGATGGATATCGAGACGTTAAATCTACAAGGCCTAGACGTTCCAATTCGTTGGTTATCAGGTTTACATATTTGTCTGTATGTATTCCTAGTTTAAACCCTGCACGTATATTGACACGGAAAATTTTCTTAGGTGCATATATCGTTGTTTCGTAACTGAATTCATACGGCTCATCGGTTCTTTTTATTCTTACAAACCAGTATGTGTCAGCTCGTTTGGGTGTTCGTTTAAATAAGGAATAAGCAATCTTGCTCTCCAAAAAGTTCTTATTATTCGCCTTTACTATATACACCAGATGGGTAGCTGCTTTAGGTATGGTTGTGTCGTCACTTATCTTTAATAATTGGCTGACGTAATGCTCATCTACCTGATCATAAACTGTATAGTGACGTTTAATACGCCGTCCGTTATACCATGAATACATCAGAAGCAGTAGTACTCCTGCAATTATAATAGGAATAAATCCTCCATGTGCAAACTTTTGCATATTTGCGAAGAAGAAGCTGAGTTCTATGATAACGAAGAATAAAGTGAGTGGGATAGTAAACCACAAAGGTCTCTTCTTTTTCATAAAGTAAAGGAATAGCAAGGCGCTGGTCATCAACATGCTGAGGGTGATGGCTAGACCATAGGCCGCTTCCAGCTTCATCGAAGATTGCATTGTGAGTATGATGATAAGACAAAGTACCATCATCATATAGTTGATGGATGGAATGTATAATTGTCCTTTGATGTTAGTAGGGTATTGTATTTTTACATTTGGCCAGATATTCAGCGATATAGCTTCACTGATAACGGTGAAAGATCCACTTATCAACGCCTGACTGGCAATAATTGCCGCCACAGTAGCCATTATTACACCTGTGAGTCTGAACCACTCGGGCATCATTGAGAAGAAAGGATTTACATCAGGGGTTACATGTCCACTGTTGATAATCCATGCTGCCTGTCCTAAATAATTGAGTATAAGAGCTGCTTTGACATAGATCCACGAAATGCGTATATTCTTTAATCCACAATGTCCTAAGTCCGAATACAAGGCTTCTGCTCCAGTTGTACATAGAAATATAGCACCAAGTATAATCATCGCCTGTGGTACTTCTATCAGAAAGCGAATGGCATACATGGGGTTAAAAGCTCTGAATACACTCAGGTCGTGTACTACCTGACTTAGACCCATCACGGCCATCATAGTGAACCAGATGATCATCAGTGGGCCGAAGTATCTACCCAAAGAGCCTGTTCCGAAGGGTTGTACCAGAAACAAGATGAGTACTATAGCTACTGTGATAGGTATAACCGGTATGTGCGGAGCGATTGGTTGAAGACCTTCTACGGCAGACATAACGGTCATGGCAGGAGTTATAATACCATCGGCAAGCAATGTAGCTGCACCGATACCTGCGAGGATATAAGCCCAGCGGTATTTTTGGCGGATAAGGGCATATAAAGAAAGGATACCACCTTCACCTTTATTATCGGCACGAAGGGTGATGATGACATATTTCAGAGTGGTTTGAATTGTCAAAGTCCATATCACACAAGATATAGCACCGAGAATATATTCCGCATGGCTGTGTTGCCCGGCAGGTAGGGTGTTCAAGATGGCTCTCATCACATATAAAGGCGATGTACCAATATCTCCAAATACGATACCTATTGCTAAAACGACACCTAATGCGCTAAACGGAACTTTGTGATTCTCTTTCATTATTCTAATTCGAAAATTGGGCTAAAAGTACAAGATTATTTAAATATGAGGATAAGATATATTGTTAATTTTACTCCTTTTGGTTTCTATCTGATTATTATATGGCTTTTTAGCATAACTCGACTAAAATTCCTCAAACTGTTCTTGATACAGACTGTAATACTTCCCTTTGAGGTTAAGGAGCTCTGTATGTGTCCCCTGTTCTATTATCTGACCATCATCGAGTACGAGTATTCTGTCTGCATTACGTACAGTGGAAAGTCTGTGTGCTATGATAATGCTCGTACGGCCTTCCATTAGTTTGTCAAGTCCTTTTTGTATAAGGAGTTCGCTTCTGGTATCTATGTTGCTGGTAGCCTCGTCGAGTAAAAGGATAGGAGGGTCAGCAATAGCTGCTCGTGCTATATTCAACAGTTGTCGCTGCCCCTGACTGAGATTTGCACCATCATTCTCCAGCATAGTGTGATATCCTTTTGGTAGCCGCTTGATGAACGAATGAGCCGCTGTTAGTTTTGCCGCTTGTATTACTTCTTCATCTGTCGCTTCCGGTCGCCCAAAGCGGATGTTTTCACATACTGTTCCTGTAAATAAATGGGTATCTTGTAGTACGATAGCCATCGACTGTCTAAGGCTTTCTCTTTTTATATTATGTATTGATATTCCATCTATTGTTATTTCTCCGGATTTAATGTCGAAGAAGCGGGGAAGCATATTTAATATAGTTGTCTTTCCTGCGCCTGTTTCTCCCACTAGAGCTATTTTCGTTCCGGGTGTTGCATGCAGTGATACTCCTTTCAGAATTAGCTTGTCTTGTTTGTATCCGAAATAGACATCTTTCATTTTTAGATCACCTTTCACATCATTGAGGTTCATCGCATCCGGAGCATCTTCTTGTTCGGGAGCCTCATCTATTACCTGATAGATACGTTCTGCTCCTGCCATTGCCGCTTGTATGCTATTATAAAGGCCGGCAAGCTCATTTATAGGGCGACCAAACTGACGGGAATATTGAAGGAATGCAGCCAATCCACCGACATCAAAGCCTCTGAATATAGCAAGTAGCCCGCCCACTATAGTAACAACTACAAAGTTTAAAGTATTAAGGTTCTGCATAACAGGCATCATCATTCCCGAGTAAAATTGTGCTTTTTTTGATTTCTCATTTAGCTTTTGATTCAGTTGTTCGAAGTCCTGTTCTACCTTTTTCTCATAGCCAAATACTTTTACAACTTTTTGCCCGCTAATCATTTCTTCTATATACCCGTTTGTGTCTCCCAGTGTATCTTGTTGTGCTTTGAAGTATTTCTTACTTCGCGTTACAATCGTTTTGGCACTAAGAAACATGAGAGGTATGGTGATTAGGGTTGCTAAGGTTAGTATAGGACTTATATAAATCATAAGTGTGAATATTCCTACCAGCATCAGTGAGCTGGTCAGCATATCCGATAAGCCATCAGTAAGAGCATTGCTCACCTGATCTATGTCATTTGTATATCGGCTCATGATGTCGCCATGCTGATGCGTGTCGAAATACTTGATAGGCAGCTTTTCCATCTTCTTGAACAGATCTGTACGCATACGGGTAACTGCACGTTGACCTATTCTATTTAACAGCCTGTATTGTATATATACAGCGGCTACACCTATCAGATATATAACTCCGAGAATAATGAGTATATGAAGTAGTCCTTCATAGTTTCCCGGAATGATATAATTGTTGATGATAGGACGTATCATATATGAACCAACAAGGTTGCACCCAATGCTGATAATTATAAGAGAACCGATAACGATCAAGAGTTTTTTATCCTTAGCAAGATATGTCATTATCCTGAAGAAGGTTTTCTTAGCTTCTGTCGGCTTGCCGCTCTGTTTATAGTGATCTCCGTGTGCCATATATTCAGTAGACTATTTGTTGAGAGTTGTATATCTCCTGATACAACTTCGACTTTTCTATTAGTTCATCAGGTTTACCAATAACGTCTATCTCTCCATCCTCCAGTACTATCACTCTATCGGCTGATTGCATTGTATTGATACGTTGTGTTATAATAAAGACAGTTGTATCTTTTAAGAGATTGTTAAGATTATATCTGATTTTCTGTTCGGTCTCCGTATCCACAGCACTTGTACTATCATCCAGTATAAGGATTTTGGGCTTACGTAATAGTGCCCGTGCAATACAAATCCGTTGCTTCTGTCCTCCTGATACATTAATACCTCCTCGTCCGAGAAGAGTGTTATACCCATCTGTAAAAGATACGATGAAATCGTGTGCTTGAGCTGCTTTTGCCGCTTCTTCTATTTCCTCTATTGTTGCATCGGGTCGTCCCCAACGCAGATTATCTATAATTGTTCCGGTAAAGAGTTCATTTTTTTGCAGTACCATTCCTATTTCGGCATGTAGTTCTTCCAGATTATAATCCTTTACATTAACTCCATCTATGAGAATTTCTCCTGCCGTAACATCGTATAGTCGTGGTATAAGCTGAAGCATGGAACTCTTAGCTGAACCTGTTGCTCCTACTACAGCAATTGTTTCACCTTGTTTTATGTGGAAATTAATATCTTTCAATACATCGTTTTCACCGCCATTATATCGGAAAAAGACATTACTGAAAGTAACTTCTCCTTTTGTTATTTTATGCTTGTTTGATAAACCTTCTTCTGTATTCGTAAGTGAGGGTTCTGTTTTTATAACTTCGAGTAAGCGCTCTGAAGAGGCCGAAGCTCTAGCTATATTTACAATCACCATCGATAGGAACATCAAAGCCATAAGTATTTGCGTCATGTAATTGACAAAAGAAATAAGCTCTCCCACTTTAAGATTGCCCTCTATCGCTTTTGCTCCACCTACCCAAAGGACTACGATAACAGATATATTCATTATAAGTTGCATGACAGGAAATATTGCTATAATAACATTAGACGCATTAACTACCATGTTTTGCAGATCTTCACTTCTTTTCTCAAATTTCTTAGTTTCAAAATCTTCTCTTACAAATGATTTAACGACACGGATGTTGATCAGGTTCTCTCTTACCATCGCATTGAGTTGGTCAACCTTTTGTTGTACTTTCATAAAGAGTGGAAGCCCTTTATACATGATGAGGAAGATGCTAATACTAAGTATAGGTACAACCCCCAACATGATAAAAGCAAGATCGGTATTTATTTTTATAACAAAGAAAAAAGACATAACTAACATTAATGGTGAGCGTAACAGTAAGCGCATACTCATTAATACAACTTGCTGTATATGACTGATATCGTTTGTTAGGCGGGTGATTAATGAAGCGGAATTAAATCTATCTATTTCCGTAAAAGAAAGCTGCTGTATTTTCGAAAATAATTTGCTTCTAAGGTCAGTACCAAATCCGATGGATGCTTGCGAAGATACATATACATTAATGATGCTTACAATAAGCCCCAGGATGGATATTCCTACCATATATGCTCCAATCTCTGTGATAACGGATAGGTTACGGTGCACAACTCCATCATCTACAATCTTAGCCATAAACCAAGGCTGTATTGTTTCACACAATACGGTGATCAATACAAGAACCGGGCTTATAATCAGGCTTGTTTTGTATTTCTTAAGTATCTGCCAATATATTTTCATATATGTATAATCTGTTAAGGACAGATATTGTTCAATAATTACAATTATTTATTCGCATCGCAAAAATAGGAATAACTTCTAAAACTTATTTATATTCGAAGAATCTCTTATATGTTATGCTCAATAAAATTTATATTATTTGTTATGTGTTTGGAGAATAGGTTTTTATATTTCCGCTTGGATTTCTTGTTTGTGAAAGAGTTGTGTTAAAGAAATATATTTATGATAGGGTTTTTTAATATCCTCTTGACTATTAGTCATACTAATTAAAGAAATATCATATTTTTGTATATCACACTAAAAATAAATAATAAACATACTATCTATTCATGAAAACGAATAAACGCATCGGGGAGAGGATTCGTGAAATCCGCGAATCGAAATCAATATCTCTTGCTGATATGATAGAGCGTTCAGGCTTAGACGAGAAGCAAGTTGTTACAATAGAAGAGACAGGAGGAATTCCTTCTTTGGCTCCGCTGATAAAGATAGCCCGTGTATTAGGTGTAAGATTGGGTACTTTTCTTGATGACGTGGATGAGTCGGGTCCTGTAATATCTCGCAAAGAAGAATACAACAAGAGTATAAGCTTTTCTACAAAAGATACTTCCTCTGTTAAACACATGGATTACTACTCTCTGTCTTCTACAAAATCGGGGCGACACATGGAGCCATTTGTTATACAGATTGAGCCAATAAAAAAGGGTGTTGATTTTATTCTTTCCACGCATGAAGGTGAAGAATTTATTTATTGTCTCGAAGGTGTTGTTGAGATAAACTATGGCACTGATGTATATTGGCTTGAAGAAGAGGATAGCATTTATTATGATTCTATCGTATCCCATCATGTACATGCCGGAGGTGAAAGTGGAGCTAAGATTTTAGCGGTGATTTATACTCCTTTATGATAATACCTTCAAAAATCATAAAATGCAACTATCGGAAAGAACAATAGGAGAATGGCTCGAATATTGGGCAGAAAAAACTCCCGAAAAAGAATATATAGTATATTCAGACAGAGATCTTCGTTTCACATGGAAAGACTTTGATGAGCGGGTAAATAATATGGCTAAAGGGCTTTTGGCTATAGGGGTTAAGCCCGGTTCTCATGTCGGTATATGGGCTACAAACGTTCCCGACTGGTTGACTTTTTTGTATGCCGGAGCCAAAATTGGAGCGGTTTTGGTTACGATCAATACCAATTATAAGCAGCACGAATTAGAATATATTGTCGATAATGCAGATATAGATACTCTTTGCATTACCGAAGGTGTTTTCGATGGGAACTACATTGATATGGTTTATGAAATGGCACCCGAGTTAAAAACAACTCAGCGAGGCTATCTCAATGTAGAGCGTTTCCCTAAATTGAAGAATATCGTTTTTATCGGGCAGGAGAAATACAGAGGAATGTATAATACTGCCGAGATATTGTTGTTGGGTAAAAATATATCGTGTGATATTTTAAATAAAACGATGCGCACCGTAAATTGTCACGATGTCGTGAATATGCAATATACATCAGGTACTACCGGATTCCCTAAGGGTGTAATGCTCACTCATTATAATATCGTAAATAATGGCTTCTTTACAGGCGAGGCTATGCAGTTTACAGCGGATGATAAATTGTGTGTATGCGTGCCTCTGTTTCACTGTTTTGGTATTGTCTTGGCTACGATGAACTGTCTAACTCATGGCTCTACTCAGGTAATGGTTGAACGTTTTGATCCGTTAGTTGTGTTGGCATCTATACATAAAGAACGATGTACGGCTTTGTACGGAGTGCCGACAATGTTTATTGCAGAGCTTAATCATCCGATGTTCAATTTGTTTGATGTCAGTTCTTTGCGAACAGGAATTATGGCAGGGGCACTTTGTCCTATAGAGCTAATGCGCCAAGTAACAGAAAAGCTCCATGTAACACATATTACAAGTGTCTACGGGTTAACTGAATCTTCTCCGGGAATGACGCACTCTACTACCGAAGACCCATTTGAAGTACGCTGTACGACTGTTGGCAGGGAGTACCCATATACCGAAGTGAAGATTGTAAATCCTGATACAGGCGAAGAATGTGCTATAGAGGAGCAAGGGGAGGTTTGCTGTCGTGGGTATCTTGTGATGAAAGGTTATTATAAGAATCCTGAGGCGACAAACGAAGTAATAGACAAAGAGGGTTGGTTGCATTCGGGCGATTTGGGTGTCAAAGATAAAAATGGATATTATCGTATTACGGGACGTATTAAAGATATGATAATACGGGGCGGCGAGAATATCTATCCCCGTGAAATTGAAGAATATCTTTATCACATGCAAGGTATAAAGGATATTCAAGTAGCCGGAATACCTTCCGAAAAATATGGAGAGGAAGTCGGTGCTTTCATTATATTGCAAGAGGGTGCAGATCTCCTGCCTGAAGATGTAAAAGCCTTTTGTAGAGGGAAAATAGCTCGTCACAAAATTCCGAAATATATCTTTTTTGTAAACTCTTTCCCTCTAACAGGAAGTGGAAAAATACAGAAATTTAAACTTAAAGATATTGGTCTCAACTTGCTGAAAGAGCAAGGAGTGGAAGTGATATAAAAAAATAGGCTGGATAATTCCCAGCCTATTTTTCTCTCTCTATTAGTATCTCTTATTCCAAATCAAATCCATACGTCCTTCCTTTCTCTGTAGCCGGAACACCCGTTTTCATCCATACAGGCATTGGGTCTCCTTTGAGATAATGATCAAAGAACTGTTGCAGGCGTATACTTAAATCCTTCGAATTTTTTCTTTCTTTCAAATTATGGGCTTCGTTGTTGTACTGTAGCATCCATACAGGTTTTCCCAAACGGCGTAAAGCCATAAAATACTCTATTCCCTGATACCAAGGCACAGCATCATCGTTATCGTTGTGCATGATCAGGAGTGGTGTTTGCACTTTGTCTGCAAAGAATATCGGTGAATTTTCTTTATAAAGTTCGGGAGCTTCCCACATCGTAGCACCTATTCGAGACTGTGTTTGTTCATATTGAAATTGTCTGCTCATTCCACTGCCCCAGCGTATACCTCCGTATGCACTAAACATATTGGATACGGGAGCCCCTGCGCCGGCAGCCTTAAACATATTTGTGCGTGTAATCAGATAAGCGGTTTGGTATCCTCCCCAACTTTGCCCTTGTATAGCCATATTGGCTTTATCTACCCATGTGTTTTTTGCTAACTCCTCAGCTCCTGATACAATCGAATTGTAAGCACTTTCACCAGGGTGTCCTGTTGTGTACTGTATGTCGGGCGTGAAAACAATATAACCTCTGCTACAGTAAAACGGTATATTGATAATAGAGCGGCTTGGAGCAGGAGGGAAGTACTGATACAGCTCGTCCGAATGCTTTTCGTAGAAGTAAATCATCACCGGATATTTCTTGTTCGGGTCGAAATTCTCGGGCTTGTATACTATTCCCTGCGTTGTTTTCCCATCAAATGTAGTCCATGACATTAACTCGGCAGTTCCCCAGTTGTATTCTCTCATTTGCGGATTTATATCGGAAAGCTTGCTCTCAGTTTTCCATAAATTGCTTGTAAAATATAAATCAGGTGAGGTATTAAAGTTGCTTTTCGTATAAGCAAATACTTCTTTGTCTTTTGCCTTTACAGGTGTGCTATAAGAGTATTTTGCAATAGTCAACGGCTTAATATTGTTTTTAGCTAATTCATAAAAGCCATTTTCTTTTGTCGTATTGTCGAATGCCGAGAGAAGTAGTTTTTCGTTTGGTTTTATAAACCTATTTTCGGGATCGGTTTTGATATATCGCAATGTCACTTTTCTTTCTCTGCCTAAACCTTTCGTAATATTCTCAGGAGTTTTTATTCCTGTCGGGTCTAATTTCCAGATATCATACATGTCGTAAACAAGTAAAGCGGCGTCATTCTCCATCCATGCTGCATATCCGTATGGAGAAGGAGCTGTAGGGATGTCGTTTTTCTCATCCCAGAAATTTACATTCAATTGATCAGTCAAACAAACTTCCTTCTCATCTCTTATCGAATAGGCATAGTACTGAAGGGTATTTATATCATACCAAGCCAGAAAGTTGCCCAGTGGTGAAAGCATAAGCCTAGCTTGTAATCCGCTCTTGATCTGCTTTTTTGTATGATTGTTTAAATCGAAAATCCAGATATCATTCTCCTGATTTGCACGATAGTCCCATTGAGTCTTTAGTTGATATTTCAGGTCTGAAGTTCCGATGGCATATTGCCCGTTATTTTCGTCAGAGATACTAACATCGGGTATCTCCTCTGTTGCTAATTGATAGAATGTATTTGATTCCAGATCAATGCAAGACAGAAATGTTTGCTTCTGTTTCTTTTCCAACTGTACAAGCTGTTGAGGTTGGATAAGTGGTTCTTGCCAGTGCCAGATGTCAAGCTTTGCTTTTTCGAAATCGGGAATAGTCGTATCCTTGGGTAAGACAATAGGTGCTATTCCTAGGAATAATCTTTTCTCATTTTTACTGAACAGTGGAGTATAATTATCACTTACAGTCCATTTTTCAGGGATGCCTGTGGTGTTCTTATCAGTAACTACTTTTGCAGAGTCTAAAGCCGGATCAAAGTAAAAAAGACTATAATCTTTAATTTCCTTTTTCAGACTATCTGATGTTGCTAGATAAGCCAGCTTCTTACCTGATTCGGATAAAGTAAGGTTCTTATAAATTGTTTTATTTATAGAAACCGTATCCTTGCGCAAATTATTCAGGTCGATAAAAAGGACACCCGGTTTATTAACCGTATCTTTTGCTGAAGGCTTCAATATTGTCGCAAAGCTTTTACCATTGCGGCTAAAAATATATTCTGTGGTATTTTTTATGGTATCTTCTTTCGATGTATAAAGATTGCGCAGTACAAGCGTGAGGGCTTTAGGCTCTTTTTTATCTTTAGATTTTAATGTGTCGTCTATTGTATAAGCAATGTAATCAGAAAAATCTTTTCCTATTTTGAAGCTCTTTACATTCGGAATTTTAGAAACTATAAGTTTGTCCAGTGAAATTAGGGCTAAAGAATCTTTTGGCATCTTTTCATCGGCCGTTTTCTTTATTTTGGCTTGGCGTGTTGCTGCATAAGGAGCTTTGATCTGCGCTATTATGTGTTTCTGATCCGGCGCTATTGAGTAGGTATATGCACGTGGAATTTTCAGCTCTTGCTTTGTCTTGAGATTACTAATCAGAAGATAATCATCCCCTTCTTGTTCTTTGACTACGGTCGCCGTATAAATGCCGTCATTTGTAATACTAATATTGGATATACTTTTCCACGAATCGTAGACCGTATGATCTAATACTTTCTTTTGTGCATTTCCCTGCAATGCTGATAGTGCAGCAATACAGAGAAAGACACATTTTAAATATGTCTTTCTTGTCATAACTATAAGATTTATAATGAACAGAATCAGGCTTCTTCGCCGAATTCCATTAAATATTCTTTGATAAAATCATCCAGATCCCCATCCATCACGGCATTTACATTTGATGTCTGGTAATTTGTCCGGTGATCTTTTACGCGGCGGTCATCAAACACATAGCTTCGTATTTGAGAACCCCATTCTATTTTTTTCTTTCCGGCCTCTACTTTCGACTGTTCGCGGCTACGTCTCTCCAACTCTAATTCATACAATTGAGATTTCAGTAAGCGTATCGCATTGTCTTTATTTCCAAACTGAGAGCGGCTTTCTGTGTTTTCGATGACGATTTCTTTTTCTTCGCCGGTTTCAGGATCTTTGTATTTATAGTGTAGACGCACACCTGTCTCCACTTTATTTACGTTCTGTCCTCCTGCTCCACTCGAACGGAATGTGTCCCATGTAATGTCAGACAGATTGATGTCAATATCTATAGTATCGTCCACCAAAGGAACGACAAAAACAGATGCGAACGAAGTCATACGTTTTCCTTGTGCATTGAATGGGGATACTCGTACCAAACGGTGAACTCCATTTTCGGACTTGAGGTATCCGTATGCATATTCGCCTTCAACCTGCAAGGTTGCTGTTTTTATACCGGCCTCATCGCCGTCTTGCCAGTTGGTTATAGTCGTTTTATACTTCTTGTCTTCACACCAACGTTGATACATGCGAAATAGCATCGAAGCCCAATCTTGTCCTTCGGTACCTCCTGCACCACTGTTTATTTTTAATACAGCTCCTAGTTTGTCTTCCTCACGGCGAAGCATGTTTTTCAATTCGAGATTCTCTATAAGGCTTAGGGCATTTTTATATGCTTCGTCCACCTCTTCTTCGGTAGTAATACCTTCTTTCTGAAAATCGAATGCAAGCTGTAGCTCATCTGTTGAGGCCTTTACTTCATTATAGCCTTCTATCCAGCCTTTCAGCCCACGTATAATTTTCATCTGAGCTTCTGCTGTTTTTGCATTATCCCAAAATCCCGGAGCTTGAGTTCTTAGTTCTTCTTCTTCTAGTTGTATTTTTTTCGCATCGACGTCAAAGATACCTCCTCAGCGCGTCCTCGCGCTCCAACACTTCTTTGAGTTGGTCTGCAGTAATCATAAGATTAATATTTAATTGTTTCTATGTTTTTAGAGGTGCAAATGTATTAAAAAAACGTGTAAGTGACAATTTGATAAATAAATAATTAGAAAACAAACTCTATGCTACGACGTGATCGGGATGTTTTTCATATTCGACATATATTCATTCACTTTTCAGCTAAAGCATGATGTAATGCTCATGTATCACACTATTCTACTTATAAGAGAAAAACTTAAAATGTACGACATATAACATTCGGCTTATAACTTTTGCATACCTTTGTCGCAGTTTTCAATAGTAAACAAATGGCAACTCTTCCTATTAGTCCTTATATGATTTTCACTCGCGAACAGTGGGCTGCGCTACGTGACTCCGAACCGATGACTCTCACCTATGAGGAACTGTTAACCCTACAAGGGATTGACTACCAATTGTCGATAGATGAAGTTGAGGATATTTATCTGCCTCTATCCCGTCTGTTAAGCTATTATGTGCATGCACGTGTGAGCCGGCAGTCCGTATTGATGCGATTTCTCAATCAAAGAGTACAGAAGATTCCTTTTATAATAGGTATTGCCGGTAGTGTGTCGGTAGGGAAAAGTACTACTGCTCGTGTCTTGCAAGCATTGCTTAGCCGATGGAAAGAAAACACAAGAGTGTCTTTGGTAACTACAGACGGATTCCTTTATCCGAATGCGACTCTCGAAGAAAAAGGGATAATGCTGAAAAAAGGATTTCCCCAATCATACGATATAAAGCGTCTTCTTCAATTTGTGACAGATATAAAATCAGGTAAAGATCGGGTAGAGGTGCCGAGATATTCTCACTTGGTATACGATATTATCCCTAACGAATATGATATCGTTGAGCAGCCCGACATCTTGATACTCGAGGGTCTTAATGTATTGCAGAGCGGAATGGATTACCCGAGCGAAAAGCCAAGGATATTTGTATCCGACTTTGTCGACTTCTCTATTTATGTAGATGCTGAAGAGCAGTTGCTCGAAGATTGGTACATTTCCCGTTTTATGAAATTCAGACAAGGGGCATTTACCAACCCTCGGTCTTATTTCAAGAGCTTCTCTGAGCTATCGGAGAAGGAAGCGATGAAAACGGCGAAAACGATTTGGCGAGAGATTAACCGTAAAAATCTGAGAAAAAATATTCTGCCGACAAAGGAAAGAGCCAACCTAATACTTCACAAGGGAGAAGGGCATTCTGTTGACTTTGTGAGGTTAAGGAAATAATTAATAATCTTACTTATTCGGGTTCATCGGTGTCAAGACAAAAGGGATGCCCTGCCGGGTCGATCATTGTTCTTGAAGTTTTGTAGTTTTGTTCGCTGGCAAGTTTTGCTCCACATTCTACCGCAAATTGTACAGCTTCTTCCAGGTTTTCCACATAAAAGTCTAAATGTAGCATTTGCCCTTGTTTTCCTTTTTGCCAAGGCCAGACCGGAGGAGTATAATTTTCTGTCTCCTGAAAAGCTATCACCATGCCGGTGGGAGATGTTATAGCTGCCCAACCATTTGCATGAGGATGCTTGCACTGCCAGTTTAAAATCTTGCTATAAAACCCGGACATAACTCCAGCATCGGCACAATCAATAACAATGTTTACTTTTTTGATCGGGGCTTTGGTTTTCATATTGCAGAATTAAGAGATTATATGTTTGTGTTCCACCAAACAATATCTTATTTAATTTATGAATAAGAATGGAGCGAAAAGGCTATCTTTTATTGATGTATTCTTCGCTCCATCTTGAATGATAAAGGTTATCTCATTTCTTTATTGTAAATCGATGTACAGTTTTACTTTTGAATGTTTCTCCGGGTCTGAGTACCACACTCGGATACTCCGGTTTGTTGATACTATCCGGAAAATGTTGAGTTTCGAAACATACCGCTGCACCCATCGGATAACGGTGTCCGTGTTTTCCTTCAAAATTTCCTGTCATCCAGTTACCTGTATATATCTGAACACCCGGTTCGGTAGTTGAGATGTTCATTTGGATTCCTGACTTCGGAGAAAAACATTCTACTGCTAAGGCCAATTCATCCTCTTTTTTGTCCAATACCATTGTATGGTCGTAGCCTTTCCCGAAATGCAACTGTTCGAAGTCTTCTTCAATTCGTTCTCCGATGGTATGAGGAGTAGTGAAGTCGAACGGAGTTCCTTTTACAGGTTCAGCCTTGCCGTAAGGAATAGCAGTATTGTCCGTTGGGAGATAGTTAGAGGCAGGCATGACTAGAATATGATCGTTTATAGTAGGATCTCCCTCACCCGAAAGATTGAAATATGAATGATTTGTAAGATTCAAAATGGTCGCCTTGTCTGTTGTGGCTTCGTAGTCTATATCAAACGAATTGTCATCTGTCAACTTATAGATCATTTTTACATTCAGATTGCCCGGAAATCCCTCTTCTCCGTCTTTGGATAGATATGTCAGCTCCAATGTTTGTTGATCTGTTTGTTTTGCATCCCATACCACAGCATTAAAGCCTTTCAGTCCACCATGTAGGTTATTCGGTCCATTGTTTATTGCCAATTCGTATGTAATGCCATCAAGCGTGAATTTTCCTTTGGCAATACGGTTTCCTGTTCGTCCGCATACAGCTCCAAAGTAAGGTTCTTCAGAGTTTAGGTACTCGTTCAGATTATTATGTCCGAGTACAATATCGGTCAGTTCGCCGTTTTTGTCAGGTACAGATAAGGATACTATTTTTGCTCCGTAATTAATGACGGTTGCTTCCAATCCATTCTTGTTGGATAGCACGTACATTTTTACATCTTTACCATCTACTTTCCCGGAGAAGTTTGTTGGATTCAATTTTGATTTGGTTAATTCTGTCTGCATGATATTTTATTAAGTTATATGAGCTTTTGTAATAAATGATAAACACAAATATAAGGCTATTTTTAACAAAAAATATTTTTCCTCCCCTGAATGTCAATCTAACGATATATAAAAAAATAAAATTCCTATGCTTACATGTTGAGCCTGTATAGTCATTAGCAGGGCGAATTTTGTGATTTTATTATGTTATAGGTAACGACTATCAGAGTTGAGGATAGTCTTAGTCTGATGGAAGTGTTTCAAAGTCTTAAATTAAGCAATAAACCAAAACAAATGGAGTTTTAATAGTGTTTATTCTTTAATTGCAAAGAAGTATTTATTAAAAAAGATAAAAATACTACTATAAGATGTATTTATTTTGTTTCTTTGCAGCGAATTTGGGTGTTTTGTACTCATTCACTAAATACTACTTATTTGTCTTTGTACAATATGTCTGATAAGCATCAGTATAAAACGATATCATTATTTACTACAGGGGTCATTACTACGATTAGTATAACTCTTGTTCTTTTTCTTTTGGGTTTGACTTTTTTGGTAGGATTTACCGCTAAAGGCATAGGTTCGTATCTGAAAGAGAATATGGGTATATCGATAGAGCTTGCCGGAAATGTAGATGATGCTTCTATCACGAAGATACAGAAAAACTTGAATGCAAATCCGTATGTTAAGTCTGTCGTCTATATCAGCAAAGATGAGGCAAAAAAACAGCTGGTAGAAGATCTTGGTCGAGATCCCGAAGAGGTGTTAGGATATAATCCTGCTCATGCCTATTTCGATGTTTTTATAAAGTCTGACTATGTCAATCCAGACAGTATAAAAAAAGTAGAAGCAAGCCTTAAGGTTCATAATCTAAAAGGCGCTCAGATAGTAAATAATATCCTTTATAATGAAAGTGATATTATAAATGCAAACTCTAAACTCTCTTTAATTGGAACTATATTGGCTATACTAGCTGTGATACTTGTGCTCATTTCGTTTACACTGATACGAAGCATTATTCAGCTGAATATATATTCGAAGAGATTTTTAATAAATACGATGCGATTGGTGGGTGCGACAAACTCTTTTATCAGATGGCCTTTTATGTGGCGTATGATAATTAGTGGTGTTGTTGCTGCTATCTTGGCGAATTTAGCTATTACGGGAGTAATATATTATATTACAAGCATAATTCCTGATATGCTGTCTATTGTGAAAATGTACGAATTGTTGATTGTATATGGGCTTGTCCTTATCTTTGGCATACTTATAGCGGCTTTTGCCACAGCATTTTCGGTGAATAGGTATTTAAGAATGACTACAAATAAACTTTATCACGTTTAAAACATATGGATAAGAAAGATTTTGCTTTTGGCAAGCTAAATTACATCATTTGTGCAGTGTCGGTTGTAATTATTATAGTTGGGTTTATCCTGATGACAGGGCCATCTTCCAGCATCGAAGGCGGATTTGAACCGGATATCTTTAGTGCCAAGAGAATCGTTGTGGCTCCAATGGTGTGTCTTGCAGGGTTCTTACTGATGATTGTCGGAATACTGTATCCTCGTCGTAAGAGTTTAGCTGAAGAGAACAAAGAGCACAACTGATTAATTACAAAACTAATAAATAACGATGAGTATTTTTGAGGCAATTATAATTGCTATTGTAGAAGGGCTTACCGAGTTTCTTCCAGTATCGTCAACCGGGCATATGATTATTGCTCAAAGTCTTTTAGGTATTGAAAGTAGCGAATTTGTAAAGGCTTTCACTGTTATTATACAATTTGGTGCGA
This sequence comes from Dysgonomonas sp. Shenzhen-Wh21, assembly GCF_043392705.1. NCBI lineage: Bacteria > Pseudomonadati > Bacteroidota > Bacteroidia > Bacteroidales > Dysgonomonadaceae > Dysgonomonas > Dysgonomonas sp. Shenzhen-Wh21. Next base: position 53,418 of record NZ_JAIXHZ010000126.1, on the reverse strand, counting down.
TTTTGTCTGTGATTGTTTTATACTGGAACCGCTTTTTTCGCTTTAGAAATGATAGATTAAGAGCGGATTTTAAAAATATATTCAGCTATTTGTTTTATAAATTAGAGTTCTATTGGAAGTTGCTGATCGGTTTTGTTCCGGCTGCTTTTTTAGGATTGATCTTTAGTGATAAAATAGATGAATTGCTCGAAAGTGTAACAGTTGTAGCTATCATGTTGGTGCTTGGCGGTATTCTGATGCTGTTTGTAGACAAATGGTTTAATAAGCCGAAAGAAGACTCTCAAGAAATAACATATAAGAATGCCTTTATAATTGGTTTTTTTCAGTGCATAGCTATGATTCCCGGAGTGTCTCGTTCTATGGCTACCATCGTAGGGGGAATGAGTCAGGGTTTGAGTAGAAAAAATGCAGCAGAATTTTCCTTCTTCCTTGCAGTTCCTACAATGGCTGCTGCTACCGGATGGAAAGTGTATAAGCTGATAAAAGCACCCAATGGAGGAGCATTTGATTTTGATTTCAGCATATTATTGGATAATATGACTGTTCTTATAATAGGAAATGTAGTAGCGTTTATAGTAGCGCTGTTGGCTATCAAATTCTTTATAGGATTTGTAACCAAGTATGGATTTAAACTTTTTGGCTGGTATAGAATTGTAGTTGGAGGAATTATTCTAATCCTTATGCTGGCAGGACACGAATTAACAGTATAATGGATTTTATATCAGGAGAGGTCTTATATATTAATAAGCCACTAAATTGGACATCATTCACCCTTGTGCGCAAATTGAGAAACAAATTATGCCGCAAGCTGGGTATTAAGAAATTAAAAGTCGGTCATGCCGGCACTCTAGACCCGCTGGCTACGGGTGTTATGATCGTTTGTACAGGGAAAAAGACAAAGTTGATAGAATCGTTTCAATATCAGACTAAAGAATATATTGCAACGATAAAGATTGGAGAAACAACTCCTTCATTTGATTTGGAAACAGCAGTAGATGGAGTCTTCCCCGTAGAACATATAACGCAGGAGCTGGTTGAGGCTAAACTTAAAGATTTTATTGGAGAAATAGAGCAAGTGCCGCCAACATATTCTGCCTGTAAGGTGGATGGAAAAAGAGCATACGAATTTGCGAGAGAAGGGCAGGACGTAGAGTTGAAGCCAAAGTTGTTGGTTATAGATGAAATTGAGCTTCTCGACTATTCCTTTCCCGAAATAAAAGTTAGAGTGGTATGTAGCAAGGGTACATACATCAGAGCTTTGGCTCGAGATATTGGAGTTGCGTTAGGCTCAGGTGCACATCTTACCGCACTGGAGCGAACACGAATAGGAGAGGTTACTCTTGATCAGTGTATTGAGGGAAGCCAGATAGAAGAATTTGTGGACGCACTAATTATTGATAAATAATAAATTTAGATAAAGAAACATGAAACTTTCTCAATTCAGATTTGATCTTCCAGAGGAATTGATCGCCACTCATCCGTCAAAGAACAGGGATGAGTCACGCTTGTTGGTTGTCAACCGTAAAACCGGGGGTATTGAACACAAAAGTTTTAAGGATATTATTGACTATTTCGACGATAAAGATGTTTTTGTTTTCAACGATACGAAAGTCTTTCCTGCCCGTTTATATGGAAATAAAGAGAAGACCGGGGCTACAATAGAGGTATTCTTGCTGCGTGAGTTAAATGAGGAATTCCATTTGTGGGATGTGCTTGTTGATCCTGCGCGTAAAATACGTATAGGAAATAAATTGTATTTTGGTGACGATGACTCAATGGTTGCCGAAGTTATAGATAATACAACTTCGCGTGGACGTACGCTTCGTTTTTTGTATGATGGTCCATCCGAAGAGTTCAGAAAAGCACTTTATGCTCTTGGTGAAACTCCAATCCCTAAATACCTCAACAGGGGTGAAGAACCCGAGGATAAGGATCGCTATCAGACTATATTCGCTAAAAACGAAGGTGCTGTCGTAGCTCCTGCTGCCGGACTTCACTTTAGCCGTGAGTTAATGAAACGCTTAGAAATTAAAGGTGTTCATTTTGCATATATAACTTTGCACTCGGGCTTGGGTAATTATAGAGATATTGACGTAGAAGATCTTACAAAGCATAAAATGGACTCGGAGCAATTGCTTATTACTCAGGAAGCGACAGATATCGTCAACAAAGCAAAAGATGAAGGTCGTAGAGTATGTGCCGTTGGGACTTCGGTGATGAGAGCTGTAGAAACAATAGTGAGTACAGATGGTTACCTGAAAACAAATGAAGGGTGGACAAATAAGTTTATTTTCCCTCCGTATGATTTTGGTATAGCCGACTCTATGGTTACTAATTTTCATTTGCCTCAGTCTACATTATTGATGATGACTGCAGCATTTGGCGGGTATGACCGTATAATGGATATATATGAAATCGCTGTAAAGGAAAAATATAAATTCGGAACTTACGGAGACGCAATGCTTATCATTTGATGATACTCGAAAAAGAAAAAAAGCATAATGTTTATCTCGGACTTGGCTCCAACTTGGGAGACCGAGGAGAAAATCTGGATAATGCAATAGATCATATAGAAGAGCGGATTGGCGAGGTGATCGCCACTTCCGCTTTTTATATTACCGAGCCTGTCGGCTTTGAGTCTGCTAATCAGTTCTTGAATGCTGCATGCAGAGTGCAGACTAAACTTACTCCTATTGAAGTCTTGCAGGCTACTCAATGGATCGAAAAAGAGATGGGGAGAGATGTTAAGTCTCAGGGTGAAAGATATACCGACCGGATTATAGATATTGATGTCTTGTTATACGAAGATGTAATTCTGGATTCTGCAGATTTGAAATTACCGCACCCTCATATTCACGAAAGGTCTTTTGTTTTATTTCCTTTAGCTGAGATTGCAGGGGAATACATGCATCCGATTCTTCATAAGACAATCAATCAATTAAAGGATGCCATAGTGCCACCGACTTCCATAGCGTAATAAGGGATAGTATTATTGTATTGAAAATATATAAATCAGCAGTTTTATTGTAAATCTGTTGATTTTCTTTTTTTATGATTTCCTTATAAATTATGACTGAAGTCAAAACTCACCTGATGGCTGTCTATTGCTCATTTGCTGAATGAGAGAAAAATGCAGGAAAGGTAACCGTGCTCTCATTATGGTATCTGTCTGAAGCTGTTACGGTATAATAATACCCAAAATCGCCCTCTTTGATTGTAAAAGCATAGCTATTTGTTCGTAGACCTGTTGATAATATATTACCTGCATTGTTGGTGTCCACGGGTTCTTTGTCAGATACATACACGGTATATGTGTAATCTCCATCTGCTGTCGGCGGATTCCATTTAATGTTTAGCTTGTTGTCTTTGTCTTTAAAGACTTGTAGATCAGTTGGAGAATTCGGCGCAATGTTGTTTAGCCATGTCAATGGCGGTAGCTTCGCCGGAGTAGGGTAGTAGGTGTGTATAGAATCTAAAACCCCTTTCAGATTGCTGAGAACATTCGCTGTTCTGAAATATGCTGCTCCGGGGATCTTTTTATCCCGAATGTATTGCATCTGGTTCGTAATATCTTGTAGCGGCCACTTTAATTCATCCATCTGATAAACACCCAGTCCCGGAGCAATAAGCCTTCCGCTACTATTTGCAATCCAGTCGTTAAGGAACGGATAGAAATAATGATCACGGTAATACATCATTGGGAAAAGTAGGTCGTGTTTTCCACTTTTTAGCCAATGTCCTGCATCCTGAAACACTGTTTCATAAGCTGTCCATCCATCGTTGGGTGAAACCTCCGGCAGAACTTTGTATCTGCCTAAAGGAGAGCTACTCACTTGTACCCATTTTTTTAGAGCCTTTACCGTATCGTATGCTTCACTGATCAGCTTGTTGATGTTTTCCCTACGCCAATCGTATAGATTCATCCCGTTTCCATATTTTCGGTAGGTATCGTCATCGGGAAATTTGCGGGAGTTGCTCGGATAGCGGATATAATCGAAATGAATGCCATCTACATCATAATTCTGAACGATCTCCTTCACTATCGATACTATCAGATTGCGTGTTTCTGGCATTCCGGGGTCGAGATACCACCTTTCTCCTATAGCCTTATAATATGATGGTTTGTTTTGCACAACGGTGGCTTTTCTTCGCCTTCCTTTGCCTTTATATCGCACTGTGGCTTTGTCCATAGGGTAGGCTATAACCCATGCATGGCATTCCATCCCTCTCTTGTGACATTCTTCTATAGCGAAGGCCAACGGGTCGAAATTGTCTTCATGATTGAAATATGAGCTGAGAGGTTCTATCTTGGAGCGATAAAAAACATAACCTTGTGCTCTTGCCTGAAAGAGGACAGTGTTGAAATTCGCTTCCTGTAATTTATCCAGAATTTTTTTTAATTGTTCTTTCTGAGCCTTAACGCTGGTATGCTGGGTAGGCCAGTCGAGACCCCAGTTTGTTGTTAGCCAAACGGCACGTATTTCGGTAGCAGGAGCTTGAGAAAATATACATATAGGGAGTAATAATAATAGAACTAGGATATGGAACGGTTTCATATTTATAATCCGCTAAAGTTTACATTGTTGAATAAAAGCGATGGAATGCGCCAAGAGGAAGTCTCACGGGGATCGTTTCCCTCTTCTGTAAGGCTATCCCAAAGGGACAGCATATTTCCGGTTATGTTCATTTCTCCTAAAGGAGTAGAAATCTTTCCATTTTCGATCAAGAAGCCCTCTATGCCAAACGAAAAATCTCCGGTGGTAGGGTTGCTGTTACCGCCGTTGAAGTTGGTGACCCATATACCTTTCTGTACAGATGCCAAAATGGCATCAAAGTTTCTTTCTCCCAAAGACATTTGAAGAATAGACGGGGAAGATATGGTAGGTGCTACTCCCATTTTCAGAGAATTGTATGTGTCTATAAAATAATTTTGCAGCATACCTTTCTCTATAATCGTTCTATCCTTTGTTTCTACGCCTTCACCATCAAACCATCGAGCACCAAAGGAACGTTTTAGATGTGGTGTATCGTAAAGGGTAAAGATATCAGCCGTTATCTTTTCTCCCATTTTGTTCAATAGAAAAGAGTTTTTCTGTTGAAGTGCTGTCCCGTACATTGCGCTGATAAGCGGAGATAATATGCGCGACGAAGTAGTATTGTCTAACAGCATGTCATATTTGCCCGATTTTATCTTTTGTTGCCCGATCTTGCGTAATGCTCTGTTGAATGCAATTTTTGCTATCCCACTTTTTTTCAGATCTTCCCAATATACAGCACTGTCGTACCAGAAGGATTCGGCACGAGCGTCACCATCCGTTTTCAGTGATACTTCTACCATCAGGTTGAACGCTGAGTCTACACATTCGGCTTCAAATCCATTACTGGCAATCATATATTCTGCTCCTACGCCATCGTCGTATGCCGAGGTGACAGAGATTATACGATTGTCGCTACCATGTATTTCGTCTACAGACTGCTTTATAAGATTTAACTTCTCATTTGTTGGAATGGACTCAAAGCTTCCGTCACAGAGGTCTAAATCAGTTTCGTCTCCTCTGAAATATCTTTGCGTGTCGGGCAGTTGGCGAAAGGGGTCTTCTGATAAATATTTAGTAGACGTGATACCTTCTTTTATAAAAGACTCTAATCCTGCTTTTTCTATCCGATTGGTAGAAAATGAGCCGTATCTGCCATCTATAAATAATTCTATATAGAGTTTGTTTTCACTGCTTTGGTGAAGTTTATCTAATTGAGTGTTTCTGTATTCGAAAGAGTTGTTGTTTGCCGTGATTACTGAAACCCGAGCTCCTTGGCATCCATTAGCCAGAGCCAGTTGCATAGACCATTGGGCAATATCTTTGTGTTGCTTACTTATCATATCTTTGTTGTTGTGGATGCAAAAATACACAGATTTAGTGTAAAAAAGAGAAAAAGTTAGAATAGAAACTTTCTTGCTGTACGAATTAACGTTCTCTAACTAAGCTGTTGTAATTATAGGAATTGGTCTGTATCTGCTAGTGTTATTCTTCTGCAAAGCATCAAATAATATTCTCCCCTCTGGTCGGGATGATGGGATGATAAAAAATAGTTTATAATTGTTAATATCGGATTTCATTTTTTATATATCTTTGAATAGTAAGAAAATAATAATGAAGCCCACTACAATCTTCGGTTTGTGCTTACAAAAGGAGATTTGAGAGGGGAAGATTGGAGAGTATGGGGAGAGGTAAAAAATAAATAAAAAAGAAACATGATATTCAATATTTACTATATCAATTTGCCAAAAGTTTATGAAATAAAAATGATGTTAAGCAATATTATTGCTAAGGCAAGGGAAATAAGCCAAGAAGAACAAGGGGTGAAAGAGACTGATTTGAAAGCAAAAGCTGGTTTAAAGATTCTTGATATTTTTGATATAGGGGGAGAAGGAGGCCGAAAAACGAAAAATGAAGATTCAAAGAAAGTGCTTGAAAGTTTTGAGATAAAAACCACTAAGTCTGTCATACTAAATGAGGTTGTTGAAAAAAGTACTATTCTTAGTTCATTTAATACTATTAAAGAAGGTGAGCTTATAATGCTTGAAGATGTCAAATTGTCATTAGAAAACGAAGCGGAACTAAGAACAATAAAACTCTTTGGAAGTGGAGCTTTTAAAGATATGGGGTTGCCAGGAGCAAATGGTGTTGATTTTACAAGTTTATTCAACTCTATTTTTAAAGATTACGCGTATAAGATAAAAGGTTCTGTTTTTGATAGTTCAGATAATATTTTAATTAAAATACCCATGACTTTTGAAAATGAATTTGAAAGTTCGTATAGTATCGATGATCTCTTTGTTGGGAAAGTCTCTATTGTTGGGTTGTATAAGGGAAAAATTAAAATAGATAATCTAAAAAATTCTTTCCAATTCTTACAAGAAGTGAGTAACTTAAAAAAAATTTCAAAAGAAAAATCAAATACAGAGGATGATGAAATTCAAGAGAGTCAATATCCTTGTCAGTCCTCTGATATGAACTTTTTTGTCAGTTCTGGTGATGGAAAAGACTATCATTATATCGATTTGTTAGCTATTATTCAAAATGTAAATATTACCAATAATTAGGTATGAAAAAAGAACTTCTGTTTTTTGAGCGAGAGAATTTTTATATATATCAAGAACAAAAGCAAAATGAAGGATATGCTATAATAAGTATAAGTGACTTTCTAATTAACTTGAGTAATGATGATTTTTTTGAACAATTTGATTATAAAAGTCAAATTATAGACATTTCCGCATTAGCCGCTGGCTATAATGATGTTCAGCCTTTAGGGGAACAGCTTATAAAAAAGTTTATGGATTTCGAAACTATATTTATAGCAGACAAGAAGCATGAAGAGACACTGAAATATGGACTAAGGTATAGTTTTCTTAATTTTAAGAATGTCGAGATAGTAGAAAATAACAAAGAGCCGGATGATACATTATAACATATAACTAAAGCATCTAAATCAAAGCATAAAAAGATAATTGATTTGCAAGAAAATGAGCTCTATGCTTTCTTAAAAGATTTTAGAAGCAGTTTATATGGTCATGAGAAATTTAAAGACGACTTTGAGGAGCTTGTAAATAACTTTATTGTTTTCAATAAATTAGGTGAACACAAAGTCTTGTCTTTATTTTTAATGGGAGAGTCAGGTGTTGGAAAAACAGAGGTGGCAAGAACAATTTATAAATGCTTAGGTGGCAAACGTAAATTAGCAAAAGTTAATTTTGGAAATTATAGTAGTGAGTTCTCATTGAGTTCGTTGATCGGCAGTGCAAGGGGGTATATTGGCAGTGATGATGGTGAAATATTTATAAGAGTGCGAGATACGGATATAGGCATAATTTTAATTGATGAATTTGAAAAATCAAATGCAACATTATTCAATTATTTTTTAGATGTATTAGAAAGTGGTAAAATAATAAGTTCGCTTGCTGATGAAATTGATATTAATGGGTTTATTATAGTTTTTACATCCAATATTAGTAAGGAAAATTTTCAAAAAACTATTTCACCAGAATTACGTTCGAGGTTCGATTATAAAGGATTATTTACTTTACTATATGATGAAGACAAAAGAAAATTTGTAGAATTTAGAGTAAAAAGTATTGTTCGTAAATTTAATTTAGAATTTGAAGATAAACTAGATGATAATTTATATATCGATTTTTTGGCTAAAATTAATGTTGGAAAGTTCAATAATATGAGGGATTTGAATAAAAAGATAAAGAAAATATTTGTTGATTATGTGTCAACGTTCAATAGGTATACAGAGATTGAAACAATAGAAGATCAGAAAGGCTTTATGAAAAAGGTTAAGTCATACCTGAAATAACTATATTTTCTTCTTTTTATTTTATGAAAGTATGAATGTTTTTCAACATGATGATGTGAATTTCAAAATTCTATGCGAAATAGGATAAGGTAAATTATTGTTGAATTCGCTAGTCTATAGGCCTCCCTTTTAGTTATTTGGGAGAACTTTTATCCAGATAAAAGCAAATTTTAACGGATCATGCCGTATTCTTGTGGAGGATTAATCTTTTATCTAGTTTTGTATCATGCAAAGCGGCTATGAATTATTGTTACCCGAAGGGTTGTTGAATTACTTTGAAGTAGTTGAAGTTAATACGTTAGAAAAAGTCATTATGCTTCATTTAGATGAAAAAGTATTATCATCCCAAGAGAATAAAGACAATCTGTTTATATCCAAAGGCTTTTATCCTTCAACCGATATTCACGACTTTCCCCTTCGAGGCAAAAGCTTAATTCTACGTGTACGTCGTCGTCGCTGGCAGAATAAGTTATCAGGTAATCCTTATATGCGAGATTGGTCAGTAATTGCAGGTGGTACTCATTTAACAGCAGAGTTTGCTGCTTTTTTTAAAAGGATTATCTTGATACAGAACCAGTAAGTTGTTCTACCTTAGGCAAATTCTTCAACATTAACGGTAAAAAGCTTGAAGAATGGTATCGTTGTCATTTATCAGGCTTTGATCAGTGGTCTGAACGTGAGCATGCTGACAAATGGCTCGTGTTTCCCCAAAACATTGGATCACATCTAAGTATAGACGAAACTGCCCTGACTTACGACGAACTATATACCATTATTACCAACAAAGCAGCAAAAGGTAAAAAAGGAGCATTAGTAGCTATTGTCAAGGGTACAAAAGCAGAAGATGTTATCGGTGTTCTCAAACAGATAGAAGAAAGACTTCGTAATAAAGTACAGGAAGTAACTTTAGATATGGCTGCCAATATGGAATTGATTGTTCGTAAAAGCTTTCCAAAAGCTGCCATTGTCACAGACCGCTTTCATGTTCAAAAACTGGCTAGTGAAGCTCTTCAGGATATGCGTATAGCCTTTCGATGGCAGGCTCTTGATTTAGAGAACAAAGAACGGGAATTGGCTAAACAAAGCAAGTTAGCATATACTCCAACTATCTTTGACAATGGCGATACCAGAGCTCAGCTACTTATAAGAAGCCGCTATCTTTTATTTAAAACAGAGAACAAATGGACACCTAATCAACGATTCAGAGCAGAGGTATTGTTTAAGTACTATCCGCAATTGGAAGATGCCTATAAACTGACAATGGGATTAAGGCATATTTACCACACCACAAAAGATAGAACGCTTGCTTTTACCCGCTTGGCTCATTGGTTTAGGAAAGTGGAAGAAACTGGTTTTGAGCAGTTCAAAACCGTAAAAAGAACCATCGGAAATCATTACAGAACAATACTTAACTTTTTCACAAACCGCTCAACTAATGCTGCAGCTGAAAGTTTCAATGCCAAAATAAAAGCCTTCAGGGCTACACTGAGAGGGGTGAAGAATATTCCCTACTTTTTATTTAGACTTACAAATATTTATGCCTAGTCCACAAGAATACGGCATGATCCATTTTAACGAATAGTATAAGCACAAGACAAATTTCAGTGAATCCGTATAAAACAAAAAAAGTCACTAAACCAGTGACTTTTTTTATTCTATAAATTTCTCATTTCGTCGGGATACCAGGATTCGAACCTGGGACCCCCTGCTCCCAAAGCAGGTGCGCTAACCGGACTGCGCTACATCCCGTTTTCTGTGATTGCGGTGCAAAGGTATGACATTTTTTTATATTTCAAAATAAAAAATAAAAATTTACTCATAATTTATTTTAAAACTAAAAAACGAAGCTGGGAAAGGATTCTACATATTGTTGAAAAAAAACGATTGTTAAATCTCCTTCGACAAATATTTAATTCTTTTTTTTACTTATTTTTGCATTTTTAATAATAAATTCTAATAATATGGCAAAAAAGGTACTATTCACATTAATCGTATTAATGGCTTCATTCTATGTTTCGGCACAGAATCTTCAGTTACATTTCGATCCACGTCATGCCCTACATGGAGACAAGATTTCTGGAAAAAACTATTTTACTGCAACCTTTGAGATGTTCAAACCTGACAAATGGGGTTCTACTTTCATGTTTGTCGATTTGGATTTCAACCAAAGCAGAGGAAATATAGGAACTATGTACCTTGAAATTGCCCGCGACCTGAAGTTGGGAAAAAGCCCGATCATGGCCCACTTAGAGTTTAATGGTGGAGTAGGAAATGCTAACAACTTTGGTTTTTCTATCGCAAATGCCTACTTAGCCGGAGCATCTTATGCTACAAATATTAAAGGGGTAAATCTTGGAACTTATTTAGTGTATAAATACAATGCTTTTGAGAGAGTAAGTAACGATGTTCAGTGGACAGTAACATGGGGAGCTAATCTCTTTGATAATAAATTCACTGTATGTGGATTCCTTGATGTTTGGACTCAGGATAAAAATCCGGTTCACGGAGTAGACCGAGGTGGTAAAAGAATAATTCTGCTTACAGAACCGCAATTCTGGTATAATGTTAATTCGAACTTGTCCTTAGGTACCGAAATAGAGATAAGCAATAATTTCTTGATAGCTAAAGATAAAGCATATATAAATCCGACTATTGCTGCTAAGTGGAACTTTTGATCATTAATAGAATATGAAAAACTTACTAGAAAAAACATTTAAGCTTTCGGAAAATAATACGACTATACGCAAAGAGTTTCTTGCGGGTCTTATCACTTTCCTTACTATGTCTTATATCCTGATTGTAAACCCAAGTATATTGTCTACTACAGGGATGGATAAAGATGCGTTGTTTACTGCTACAGCCTTGGCAACTATTTTCGCCACCCTTATGATGGCATTATATGCTAAATTGCCAATTGCACAAGCTCCCGGAATGGGGTTGAACGCATTTTTTGCATTCACAATATGCGGTGTAATGGGATATTCTTGGCAATTTGCACTTACAGCAGTATTTATTGAAGGGATTATATTTATACTACTTACGTTCTTCAATGTTCGTGAACTAATCGTAAAAAGTATCCCAAAAGTATTGAAGGATGCAATACCTGTCGGTATTGGGCTGTTTATAACACTGATTGGGTTGAAAAACGCAGGAATCGTAGTGTCAAGTCCTGCTACATTGGTTGCATTAGGAGATTTTTCTCAACACAGTATATGGATTGCCTTTTTAGGGCTATTTGTTACAGCTGTACTATTTGTAAGAAATGTAAATGGTTCTATTCTGATAGGGATCGTTGTAGCAACTATATTTGGTCTTATTTTGGGAGATGTTAAATTACCCGAAGGAAATGTGATTGATACACCTCCATCTATCGCTCCTATCTTTGCTCAGTTTGAGTGGGATCATATTTTGTCTGTCAACATGGTTATCGTTGTATTCACCTTGTTGTTTGTAAACCTATTCGATACAGTAGGAACATTGATCGGTGTGGTCTCAAAAGCAGGACTTGCAGATGAAGACGGAAATTTCCCTCAAATGAAGAAAGCCCTGTTCTCTGATGCTCTAGGTACTACCGTGGGTTCTATACTTGGTACAAGTACAGTTACTGCGTATGTAGAAAGTGCATCGGGTGTAGCATCGGGCGGTCGTACCGGACTTACCTCTGTAAGTACAGCGTTGTTTTTCATCTTAGCTCTATTTTTTGCACCATTATTCCTGATGGTTCCCGCTGCTGCAACTTCACCGGCTTTGATTATTGTTGGTTTGTTTATGATTTCGTCTGTTGCTAAGATCAATTTCAGCGACATGAGCGAAGGCTTGCCGGCATTCCTTACCATCGTGTTTATGCCTTTTACATACAGTATAGCAGAAGGTATTGTTTTCGGTATGTTAAGCTTTGCGTTTATCAAAGTTTTTTGCGGAAAATCAAAAGATGTATCTGTTACAGTGTACGTCATTGCAGTATTATTCCTTCTAAAATTAGTGTTGGATGCAATGCATGTTATAGGATAGTGTATATTTGTTAAAAAGCGAGGTTTCGCTTACAAAAAATAATATTTTCATGTAATCCCGGCAAGGTGTCTTGTCGGGATTATTATGTTTTATAACCATATTAAATTACTCTAAAATACTTTGTTATCCGGTTATTTTTTCATAATATTGAAATCGATTGATTGTAACAGATAGTCAGTCGATTTTTGCACTATACGAATATCATGAACATGTTAAATACTATTATCTAACCTTTTAAAATCGTTACAGTATGAGTGGAAAGTCTGTTTATGTCTTTGGCGGTACAGTTACCGAGGGAAACGCGAAAATGAAGGAGTTACTAGGAGGAAAAGGTGCTAATTTGGCAGAAATGAGTCTAATGGGGATACCTGTGCCTCCGGGATTTACAATCACTACAGAAGTGTGCAATTTATTTTACAAGGAAGGTAAAGAAAATGTTATTAAACTTCTTACAAATGAGGTGAAAGAAGCAATACATCATATCGAGCGTGTTGTGGGAGGACCAAAATTTGGTGATGATGAAAACCCTCTTCTCGTTTCGGTTCGTTCGGGAGCAAGAGCTTCCATGCCGGGGATGATGGATACAATCTTAAACCTAGGATTAAACGAAAAAGCCGTAGAAGCCATTGCGCGTAAGACACAGACTCCTCGCTTTGCTTGGGATTCATATCGTCGTTTCATACAAATGTACGGTGATGTGGTAATGGGTTTGAAACCTGTAGAAAAGGATGATGAAGATGTTTTTGAAGAAATTATAGATGAACTGAAAGAAAAGAAAGGTATAAAACAAGATTCAGAATTTGGAACAGAAGATTTGAAGGAGCTTGTTGTACGTTTCAAAAAAATAATAAAAGAAAAGACCGGACAAGACTTTCCAACAGATCCATGGGTACAACTTTGGAATGCCATCATGGCTGTATTTGAAAGCTGGATGAACGAACGTGCTATCTTTTATCGCAAACTGAATAATATTCCAGCCGAGTGGGGTACCGCTGTTAATGTGCAGGCAATGGTATTCGGTAATATGAATGATAACTCCGGTTCGGGAGTAGCATTTACTCGTAATGCTGCTACAGGAGAAGCCCGGTTTAATGGTGAGTTCCTTATCAATGCACAAGGTGAAGATGTGGTTGCCGGTACACGTACTCCTCAACAGATTACCTTACAGGGTTCTTATGACTGGGCAAGACAACAGGGCATCACTGAAGAAGAAAGAAAGCAAAGAGGATTGTCTCTGGAGGAAGTAATGCCTGAAGCTTACAAGAGTCTGAATGAAATTCAGAAAAAGCTTGAATTGCATTATAAAGACATGCAAGACCTTGAGTTTACAATACAAGACAACAAGCTATGGTTGCTTCAGACACGTAGTGGAAAACGAACAGGTGCTGCTGCCGTAAAAATCGCCATGGATATGTTGAACGAAGGTTTGATATCCGAAGAAGAAGCTTTGTTGCGTGTTGAACCTCAGAAGATAGATGAATTGCTTCATCCTGTATTCGAGCCTAAGGCGTTAAAAGCTGCTACAGTTATTGCTAAGGGACTTCCTGCGTCTCCGGGTGCAGCCACAGGACAAATCGTTTTCTTTGCCGATGATGCTGAATGGCAAACAAGTCATCATAAGAATAAAAAAGTTATCCTTGTCAGAATAGAAACTGCCGCCGAAGATCTAAAGGGTATGGCTGTTGCCGAAGGTATCCTTACGGCTCGCGGAGGGATGACGTCTCACGCTGCCGTTGTTGCTCGTGGTATGGGTAAATGTTGCGTGTCCGGTGTGTCTGATCTCCGTATCAATTATAAGAGACGTTCTCTGATGATTGATGATCGTGAGTATCGTGAAGGTGATTGGATCTCTATCAATGGCTCTACAGGAGAAGTCTATGATGGTAAGGTAGGAACAAAAGACGCCGAATTGAGTGCTGACTTTGCCGAAATGATGAAGCTTACAGACAAATATTCCCGCCTGAAAGTGAGAGCGAATGCCGATACTCCACACGATGCTTCTGTTGCCCACAACTTTGGAGCTGTAGGAATTGGTTTATGCCGTACAGAGCACATGTTCTTCGAAGGAGATAAGATCATTGCCATGCGTGAAATGATTTTGGCAGACAATGTAGAAGAACGTAAAAAAGCATTAAAAAAGCTGCTTCCTCTCCAGCAAGAAGACTTTGAAGGCATATTCGCAGCTATGGAAGGACTTCCTGTAACAGTTCGTTTACTGGACCCACCGTTGCATGAATTCTTGCCTCATGATATGAAGGGTTTGGAGGAAATGGTAGAGGCAATGCAAATTTCTGAAAGTAAGATAAAACAAAAGATTTCATCATTGCAAGAAATGAATCCGATGCTCGGACACCGTGGTTGTCGTCTTGCAAATACTTATCCTGAAATTACTGAAATGCAGACAAGAGCAATTCTGCAAGCTGCTCTGAAACTGAAGAAAAAAGGAATAAAAACACATCCTGAAATCATGGTGCCATTGACTACGTCGTTGACTGAAATGAAATTCCAGGAAGACATCATTCGCAGTACTGCTGAAAAGGTATTTGCCGAACTAGGAGATAGAATCGATTTTGAAGTAGGAACAATGGTGGAAACGCCTCGTGCCGCTATTACAGCTGATAAACTCGCCGAATCTGCTGAATTCTTCTCTTTGGGAACAAACGACCTCACTCAGATGACATTTGGGTTCTCACGAGACGATGTGGGTAAATTCTTACCTATTTACCTAGAGAAAGGTATTCTAAAAATAGATCCATTCCAGGCTATAGATAGGGAAGGTGTCGGACAACTTGTACAATCTGCTGTGACTAAAGGCCGTCAAACCCGTCCGGGAATGAAAGTCGGTATTTGTGGTGAGCATGGCGGTGAACCATCTTCTATCGAATTCTGCCATTGTGTAGGATTGAACTATGTGAGCTGCTCACCATATCGTGTTCCAATTGCACGCCTAGCGGCAGCACAGGCTGCTATTAACTTTAAAAGTTAATTAACAACTTCTGATATATATAATGGCTGTGAGGAAACATCACAGCCATTTTTTTTATATGTAAAAATCGCTGGGTATTAAAATTATATAGAAATCAAAAAGATCGAAAATGACAATATTTTCAAATTAAAGGAAATCTGTTGTAACACTATGGCTTTTCATTTCGTGTAAAATAGTATAAATAATTAAACAAAAAGAATGAAAGCTATATTATCCTTACTTTTACTTATTATCGTCAGCATCTCGGTAAGTGCGATAGATATAAAAGGGCGTATTGTAGATCTGAAAACAAAACAGCCTATTGAGTTTGCTACAACAGTATTGCTTAAAGTCGATTCCACATATATCACCGGATCTCAAACAGACACTACCGGTTTGTTCTTGATTGCGGGGCAGTTTCAAAAACAAGATTACATCCTCAAGGCCTCTTACATGGGCTATCGTACAACATTTATCAAGATTAATAATCTTACAACGCATATCGATTTAGGTGATATAGAAATACAGGAAGATGCGAAAGCACTTGGAGAAGTCGTTGTAACAGGGAATCGGATAATAAATAAAATAGATCGTCAAATACTTATGCCCGACTCTATGCAGGTAAAAACATCTGTGAGTGCATTCGACTTGCTTAGCAATATGGCAATACCCCGATTGAATATAGATGCTGTAAACAGGACTATAAAAATTAGTAACCAAGAAGTTCAACTCCGCATCAATGGAGTCAGGGCTTCTGTACAAGAAGTTGCAGCTTTAAGATCACAAGACATTCTTCGTGTCGAGTTTTTTGAAGATCCCGGAGTGCGTTTTGGAAATGAGAATGTGGGTGCTGTATTAAATCTGATCGTTGACCGACAGAAAAATTATGGAGGTTATGTGTTTGCTGACGGACGGAATTCTCCATATGTAGGGTTTGGAAATGATAATCTAACTTTCAAGACAAATTATAAAGCCTCAGAATTCGGACTCAATTATTTTATCAATTATAGAAGCTATGACAAACGGTGGTCTGATCAAACAGAGACTCTGAATTTTCCGAACAATCCGATCACCAGAGAACAGAAAGGTATTTATGCTCCTATGGATTATCAATATCAATATTTGAATCTATCATACAATCTTACGTCTCCTGATAAGTATGTGTTTAATGTGCTGTTTAAGAATCAGTTCTATAATTATAAAAATCAAAGTGCACAAAATATATTATATTCCAATAGTCTAAATAAGACACTTTCCTCTTCAAGAAATAAAGGGAATGAATATACTCCTGTACTTGATATATACTTCAAACGAGAATTGAAGAATAAGCAATCACTTGCTGTAAATCTGGTGGGGACATACATCGGTTCCAATAGTGACCGTAGATACAAAGAAACTGAAGATGGCGAAGTGCTTTCCGATATTTTTAATAAAATAGACGGTAATAAATACTCTCTTATCGGTGAAGCAGTATATGAAAAGCAGTTCGAAAATCTATCCTTCTCCTCGGGTATAAAACATACACAAGGTTTTGCTGATAATACGTATGAGGGCGGAGCAAATACTATTACTAAAATGAAGAACGCTGAATCTTATTTGTATGCTCAGATACAGGGTAAAATAGCTAAAAAGTTAGGCTACACTATCGGCATAGGTGGAACTCGTCTGTTTTTCAAAGAAGGTAAGAAGGATGCTACCTATTATACCTTCCGCCCTTCCGTTCAACTTAGTTATCCATTAAATGATAATTTTTCGTTGAAATATTCATTTATAGTGAATACACGGACTCCTTCCTTGGGACAACTAAGTGGAGTGGAACAACAAACCGATACTTATCAGATAAGTAGGGGAAATCCTAACCTAAAACCATATAATCTCTATAACAACAGATTGACTTTAAGTTACAATAAAGGAATATTTGATATAAGTACAGTTATCGGTTATATGTATTTTGATAAGCTTATAGTAGACGCATTTAGTATAGAAGGGAATAAAGTGATAAGCTTTTCGGATAATCATAAGGGAGAACATTACTTATTCTTAAATGGAGATGTTACTTTGAGGCTTATTAAAGATATATGGACTGTTACCGGGTGGTTTGGAGTGCATCGGGATATATTTAAGTCCAATTATGGTAATACACATGTACACAATTTTATGCATGGCGGAGCTCGTTCAAACCTTATATATAAAAACTGTTTATTGACAATGGGGATGTATACCAGATATAAAGAGTTGTGGGGCGAAACTATCTGGTATGGTGAAGACTGGAACTATATAGAAGCCGGATATAAGTACAAAGAAGCGCAACTTTCGCTTGGGATGTCATATCCGTTTAAGGATTACTGGAGTGCAGGAAGTCGTAACGTGTCCAATATTAAGCCATCGACTTCATGGTCGTATATAAAAGAGAACGGTCACATGCTTTATTTGCGCTTTTCATGGAACGTATCGTTCGGTAGAAAACATGAAGCAGGGAAAAAGAGCTTGGAGAACTCAGATTCAGACAAGGGAATATTATAAACGTTCTTAAAAATTCATAACACTATTAAGATCAATTTGGATTTGAAGCGTGTCGGCTCTTCTGATGGGATATCAGGAGAGCCGACTATTTATGTTGTACCGGTTAGTCCTACTGTTATAAAAAGGAAAAAACTAAACAAAAGCCCGTTCTATGTGTTCTATCAGTGATGCAAAATATTTATATATGTATAATTTATGAATAGAATGTAATATCTTTGCAAACTGGCAATAAGCATTCTGCTTACAACCAATAATTGACTTTAACAGCCTATAGCCTACCGCTATTCGCTAAAATAAAATTAATCATGCAAGAAACTCAAGATAAAATTTTAGAAGACGTTACCACCGGAGATTACAAATACGGTTTTGTAACGGATATTGAAACTGAGGTTATTCCGATCGGACTCAACGAAGATGTTGTACGTCTGATTTCAGCGAAAAAAAATGAGCCGGACTGGTTGCTCGAATACCGACTTAAAGCATATCGTCATTGGCTTACAATGAAGACGCCGGAATGGGCGCATCTGGAAATTCCGGAGATCGATTATCAGAGCATCAGTTACTATGCAGCTCCAAAGAAAAAAGACGGGCCTAAAAGCCTCGATGAGGTAGACCCTGAATTGTTGAAAACATTTGATAAACTCGGAGTTCCGCTTCATGAACGCGAAATATTAGCCGGTGTGCAAACTATGGCTGTGGATGCAGTTGTAGATAGTGTTTCCGTAAAAACTACATTTAAGGAAGTGTTGGCCGAAAAGGGTATTATATTTTGTGCTTTCAGTGAAGCCGTGCAAGAGCACCCCGAATTGGTGAAAAAATACCTTGGGTCTGTAGTTCCATATAGAGATAATTTCTTCGCAGCACTTAACTCTGCCGTATTCAGCGACGGTTCTTTTGTGTATATTCCTAAAGGTGTACGTTGCCCGATGGAGTTGTCTACATATTTCCGTATCAATGCGGCTAATACAGGGCAGTTTGAGCGTACATTGATCGTTGCCGAAGATAACTCATACGTTAGCTACCTTGAGGGTTGTACTGCTCCTATGCGTGACGAAAATCAGTTGCACGCTGCTATTGTAGAAATCATAGCTCTCGACTATGCAGAAGTGAAATATTCGACTGTACAGAACTGGTACCCGGGAGATAAAGATGGTAAGGGAGGAATTTATAACTTCGTTACTAAGCGTGGTATATGTAAAGGAAAGGGTTCTAAGATCTCTTGGACACAAGTAGAGACCGGTTCTGCTATTACATGGAAATACCCATCATGTATCCTTGCCGGAGATGACTCTATCGGTGAGTTTTATTCTGTTGCGGTAACCAACCATTATCAGCAGGCTGATACAGGTACTAAGATGATACACCTCGGCAAAAACACAAAGAGCCGTATCGTATCTAAAGGAATATCAGCAGGACTTAGTCAAAATATATATAGAGGCTTGGTTAAAGTTTCACCAAAGGCAGAAGGTGCGCGCAATCATTCCCAATGTGACAGTTTATTGCTTGGTGATAAGTGTGGTGCACATACATTCCCTTATTCAGATATAGCGAATCCGGGAGCTATCATTGAACATGAGGCTACTACTTCTAAAATTAGTGAAGATCAGATTCTTTATTGTAATCAGCGTGGTATAGGTACCGAAGAAGCTGTAGGGCTTATCGTAAATGGCTATGCTAAAGAGGTGATGCAAAATCTTCCGATGGAATTTGCTGTTGAAGCGCAAAAACTATTGCAGATCAGTCTTGAAGGCAGTGTGGGGTAAAAGGGATCAACATATTAATATTTCGATAGATAATGCTGATATTCTTAAAAATATAAATTGCTTCTCAAAGAATCTTTAAATAATTAGGACTACTGATACAAGGCTTACGGTATTTTGCTGTTTTACTTCTAGATACCGTAAGTCGTTGGTCTTTATGTTTTACAGATGCTAGGATAAGATCCTGTTTTTACAAAATTATACATCTCCAAATTTATTTACTTAATCATATAATATTTGCAACTATAAATCATAGTGTAATCAAATTTACATGCGTAAGAATATTGTGTCTATTGGACTCGTTTGGCTGATAGCTTTAAAACAAGATAACAATTTTCCAAATCATTTATCAATATAAAAAAGCAAACTTAAAAGACAAGCAGGGAATAACGATATATGAATAGTATCAAATACAAATTAAAATTAAACTACATGAAACAATCAAACTTTAAACAAAAGTACAGGGGGATAATAACCTATCGCATGGTGTTATTCATTTTCCTGATATTAGGCTTTTCTCAAATTACAAACGCTCAGGTGACAATAGGTGTGGGCGAGAAATCTGAACAATATGCAACTCTTCAAGTTAAGGATTTAGAAAAAAGTAACTCGACTCCCGGAGACATCACAGCCAAGAAGGGGGGCTTTATGTTGCCAAGGGTTCGGTTGGAAAATAAGTATCAATTATTACCTTTTTATGCCGGAGATACGACCGCCGCAGACTATAAAGCTGCAAAGATAGAACACCGGGGCTTGTATGTGTACAATCTGACTGACGATAATGAAAAGGATTTATATCCGGGACTAAATCAGTGGGATGGACAACAGTGGAATAATTTCCAAGATAAGATGGGAAATGCAATATTCGATCCTCTGAGTTGTTCAGACATAGAGATTAATGGGGTCTATGTGCAGGGAACGGCTCCCAATTCTACAAACTATCTGGCAATACATCTGAATGTAAAAAAGACAGGAGCTTTTTCTATTAGTGCAACTACAGGAAATGGTTACAGTTTTTATATCTCGGGTGTCGCAATGAGTGAGGGCTGGATGACAGTAGAGCTTCCATGCCAAGGTACTCCTATTAATGCACAAATAGATAAGCTTATTTTCACTGGTGTAATCTTCGCACTAGGTTGTGAACCTCAAATAGAAGTGAATTCGAAAGTAGCCGATTATTCACTGAATTGCTCTAGTGTAGAGGTTAAAGGGCAATACATTAAAGGAACTCCTTTAACAGCTTCAAATACAATAACACTCAATGTAACCGTCACTACTGTGGGTTCATACAATATAAATACTCCTTTGACAAATGGTATCCGTTTTTCTGCCAGTGGAAATTTTACTCCCGGTACACATACAGTCACGCTTGTTGGCTCGGGTACACCTACCGTCAATTCTGATTTTCCGATAACGATTAATGCAAATACACCACAGGCAAATAACACATGTAATACAACCATCCCTTTAACCCTCCCGGCTATGACTTATGCCGTTATAGGTTCGGGAAGTACTTATTCTTGGAATTCTACTGCCAGAAGCCAGGCTTTGACCAATGGCGGTATCAGTTTTGGTCCTAACGGAATCGTAAGAATAAAAAGTTTTACACAATTATGGGGCACATCAGCAGTTGGTACAGCTACGAGCTATCTTGAAAACGGTTATGGTGTAGGAAGGGTTATGCCTGATGTTGTATTGTATTTTGCCTACGGTGCTACCCCTACGGTAGCTCTCACTACGGCGTTAAAGGATTACATCAATAAAGGGGGCTGTGTAGTTTATGGATCTGCCGATGGGACTGTCACGGATGTGAATACGCTGATGAACGGATTATTTGGTATAAGTCCGGCTATCGTTCAAACCGGAGGACAAGGGGATGATGATGTGTATCCGATATCAAACCTACCTAATGACCCTGTTATTAATGGCCCGTTTGGGAATCTTTCAGCCAGACATTGGGGTGAAGACAATGCAACAACAGGCTCAGTGATAATGACTCAGCTGCCTCCTAAATCGGTGCAAATTTGTACAGCACGCTCGGCATCCAAAATATTACAAAATCCGGAATGTTCGATCGTATGGTACAACGACAGCAAGAATTTCCTTTATTTTGGAGATAGTGTGGGTTCTTCCACAACTGATAATAGCACAAGTGCTTACCCGTCAAGATATAACAGCCAAGGGTTACCATTGTCAAAAAACTATGGCCCGGGAGCGGCGTGGAATCAATATATATACAATTCAGCTTTGGAACTCAATGCTGTGGCCTGGGCTTTGAAGAAGGCTGCAATTAGCGGAATCAACCCTCATTAAAGAATATTGTTCAGAGCATTAGTTTGGTATTTATTATAAGAAAAGACGGTTCCAAACCGTCTTTTTTATTTTATATAGTTCAAAACTTTTTCAGTTCCCTATATAATCTTTGTATCGGCAATCCCATTATATTAAAATACGATCCTGAGATATACTCCACTGCGATATAGCCTATCCATTCCTGCACACCGTATGCTCCGGCTTTGTCGAAAGGCTTATAGTTGGAAACGTAATACTCAATTTCATCGTCTTCTAGTTTTGCGAAGCGAACTTCGGACGATACACCAAACGATTCTTGTTTTTCTTTCGTCGTGATTGACACACCTGTAATTACCTGATGCGTTTTTCCGGAAAGATCGCGTAGCATCTGTTTAGCATCTGTATCATCGGAAGGTTTACCATAAACTTTTCCATCAAGCAGAACAATTGTATCTGCTGTTATCAATAATGTATTGTCATCCAGTTGATCGAGATAAGCATTTGCCTTTTCTTTCGCGATATAGATCGCAATATCTTCTCCTATAAGATTGTCTGGATACGACTCATCGATATTTGGCAGTGTTTTTACTTCATAAGGAATGTTTAATCCACTCAGAAGTTCTTTTCTGCGAGGAGAATAGGATGCTAGTATTATGTTATATCGAGAAAGATTCAGCATTTACATGAAGTTATAATAATTTTCGAGTTCAAGAAGAAGGCGCTTTATATCTGTTCCATATGCATAGCCGCCCAGTCCTCCTCCTTCATTTACCACACGGTGGCAAGGGACTATAATGGCTAGATTATTTTTTCCGTTTGCAGCCCCTACAGCTCTACATCCTTTGGGTGAGCCTATAGCGATAGCTTCATCTTTATAGGAGACGGTCTTGCCGTAAGGGATTGTGCTCAGGTATTCCCATGCTTTTTGCTGAAACGGTGTACCGTTTTGTTTCAGGGGTAAGTCAAAAACTTTACGTTCTCCGGAGAAATATTCTTTCAACTGTTTTATTGCATTATTCAAAAGTGGTGAAGAGTCGGCTTTTTCCTCCCCTTCTTGGTGAATAATCCTTACCGATGAAATATAACCGTCAGTTTCTCTTATCTCGATTAATCCTACGGGAGATTGTAAAAAAGCCTTCATTTTTTCTTTTCTTCGGTTTAGGCCTGTCTTCGTATTTTGTCCAACTCCAGTTTATCATTTGTCGAAGTCTCTTCAAAAAACGTTTCGAAGGTTTATCTTTTAAGTAGGACTCAATATGTCTTTTTTTCTTTTCTTCTAATATCTCATCTACATTGATGAGGATTCCTGTTTCCTCTACATTGCCAAAAGTGTCGTTTACTGCCGTTCCAAAGACTTTCATTTGAGGGGAAAGACTCATGTAAGCATTTACAAGTGGAGGAATATTAAGATCTAATTTGCGAACGGAAGTATTTAATATTCGATAGTCAGACTTGAACGACTCTCCATCAAATAGCCTTCTCAGCTTGCTCTTTTCGGTCTCTATCGTTAAGGCTTGCTTTGGCCATACAAGTTTTTCGGGATCAGGGAAATACTTATTCAGAAAATACAGAATCATATCCCGGGCTTGTGTATTGTATGTGTCGTACATTGTTACCTTCCCAAAAAAATACTTCATGGAAGGGTCTGCCACAGATAGGGCACCTAATCCATCCCAAAGATTATCTAATGCGAAGATACCTCTCGAGCCGGCTAGTGTTGATTGATATTCGAGCGTAACAAACGAACGTCCAAGCTCGAATGTATAAGGGAGATATTCCTTAATAAACCTTTCGGAGAAATGGAACAAATGCGATGTAGCCAATATGGGTTCACCATTCTCATCGAAGCAAATATCAGGTCCGCATATAAAGCGATATCCACCGATTATTTCTCCTGCTTCAGGATTCCATACTATTAATTGCTTATATGGATTATCCATTTTGTCGTACTCGTCTATATCTACAGACTTTCCTGTTCCTCCGCCATAATACCGGAATGCTATCTCACGCAGACGGCCTATCTCCAGCATCACATTCGGCGAATTATGATGTGTGACAATATAGATCTCATTGTTAGCCTTATTTGTATACCTGAGAAATTTATCTTTCGTCAGTTCGGCTCTCAATAAATCCTTATTTATCGGTGCGATAACAGTTTCCATTTATTGCTTGTTTGTTTTTGCCAAATTATATGACTTTTCCTTTACATACTGCGCCCATTGCATAGCACTCTTTGAATTGTCAAAGAATGTATATGGTATAGGTTCACCAAATGTAATGGAAAAACTTTTATTTTTATTCTTAAACATTTCGTCAGGCAATAGGATCAACTCAATATTAAATTTTATGCCCAAACGCTTTCTTATATTTGCAAATCTATAAAAGAAATTTGAATTTTTGCCCTCAAAGTGCACAGGAACTACATCCCTCCTTGATTCTACAGCTTTCAGAATAAAATTTTTCTTCCAATCCAAATCATGAATCTTGCCATTCTCTTGTCTGGAACATAAGCCCGCAGGGAAGGTAATGATTTGGTTGTCCGATTCATAGGCTTCATTTAGGCTTGTGGTCGCTTGTTTCGACTGACGTCCATATTTATTGACCGGAAGAAAAATAGGTTGCAGATTCTTAATAAAGTATAAAACATCGTTTACTACGTATTTTATTTTTTTATCGAATCGTTCTCCAATAACCGCAGATAAGCAGATGCCATCGAGTCCGCCTAAAGGGTGGTTTGATACAAATATATACTTTCTGTCATCCTGAATATTTTCTAGCCCCGAGGTTTCTAATGTAAGATTAAAATATCCTACAACCGCCTGCATAAAATCCACTCCATACTTATCTGCATAGATCGTAAGTATTTCGTTGAGTTCATCTAAATGGATTTTTCGCTTGAGGTAGTTTATTGCAAAACGTGGGACCTTATTATAAATCTTGGGAGCTTTCTCGGCAAGTACTTTATCTAAATCTAGTATTTGAGGTTCGTGATTCATTCCGTATTATATACCTTTCTGATGCAAAAATAGTTGAATTTAATATATATCATACCGAAAAATGTATAAATAGTTATAACAAGAACATTTTAATAGATAAGAACTATTATATTTGCCCAAAATCATATAAAACTATTAATAATGAGACGTAAAATAACTTTTCCAATACTCGGCATAGTCCTTATGACTTTAGCGATCTTGTTGGGAAGCAATAGTGTGTTTGGTAATAATAACACTACTACAAATATTGATACTCCTATTGTAACGCTTACCTCCTCTAATTATGAAAAAGAGACCGGAACAGGATTAGTGTTTGTTGACTTCTGGGCTCCGTGGTGTGGTCCATGTCGCCGAATGGCTCCTATTCTCGAAAGTGTAGCTAAAGAATACAAAGGATCGGTAAAGGTTGCGAAAATGAATGTTGACAACTACAAGAAATTCTCAATAGATAAAGGGATTGAGGTATTGCCTACTATTGTTGTATACAAAGATGGAAAGGAGATTACTCGCTTGAGAGGTTTGGTATCTAAAGAAGACCTTGTGAAAATAATTACAGAGCATACAAAAAAGTAAGCTGTTACTATAAATAACAAAAATGGCAGATCATCTGATCTGCCATTTTTTGTATTTTATATTTCAACTGTTATTTTGTTCCTTTCTCCAATTCTATTGTCTTAATTATATTCTCTCCGATTCCAATGCGGTAACCTTGTGAAGAATACAAAATTCCTCCATTGGTAGAGATATATACTGTAAGCGGGAAGTTGTTTGAGAATTCGATTTGCAAAGCTCCCGCAACTGTATTTAACAGAGTCCTGTTATGATCAGTCATCCATAATGATTGCTTAGGTAGACCTTTAAAGACAGAAGCATCAAACGCTTTACTTAGCTTGTCGTCAGGAATAGCAAACAAGATTCCTCCGCCCCATTCTTCAATGGCTTGTTGTACGGCCGGAAGGTCTTGCAGAATATGCTTGGTCGGTTCTTTGTCCGGATCAGCAAAGCAGATCATCAAACCTTTACCGTTCGTTAGTTCTTTGATTGACTTTTTACTACCGTCTTGTAATGTGACAACTGTGTTCGGATCTACGATACCTTGTACCTGAATGCGACCTTCTACTTTCGGCAATTCGATTTCGAATGTTTTCGCTTCATTGCCTTTTACTTCAAAATAGCGTGTACTTATCGTTACAGAACCATCATTTCCACGACTGCCTGTCATCAAACGATAGTAGCCTGCATCCACTGTTATTTTAGTCGGTAGATCTTTTATACTGTTTTCATAATCGAGAGTAACAAAGTCACCATTGTCGTATCGGGCAATTGTGAAATGAGTATAATAACCCGGCTTCACAATATTATCCTTTGCATTTGTAAACTGAATAGTAGCCTTTGGCTGTTCTTCGGCTTGCTTATCAAAGAATACGTCAGTCCATGCAGTTTCCCCCTTCAGATATTGAGGGCGTCCTGTTGCACGATCAATACGTGCAGGGATATCCATAGAGCGACAAAGAGCAACAAATAATATATCCCTTGATGGCTTATCTGAAACTTTCAATTCATATACGCCTTGAGGTGAGATCGGACATTTGAAATAATTTTGTTCTTCATCTATTTTTATATTTTCAAGAACAAAGTTTATTACTTCATTAATATCATTTCTCGATTTGTTTACAAAATCTTCCGTTAATGCTTTTTTGAAGAAGCTTCGCCACGGACGAATCAATTCTTGTGATATTCTTGGAGAATAGATACTACCTACCAGAGGGCTGTCTTCTGCTAGTTTCTTTTGTGTCGCATCTTGTCCGATAGTTAGGTGATCTAACAGGTATGCAGCCGGAGTATCTCGTAAATCTTTATCGGATAGAGATAACAAGAAAGTATTCAGATATGGATTATCTTTTTTAGCCTCCATGAAAGAGGATATTTCCTGCCAGTTTCCTTGCGATTTGGATAAAATATTCCAAGTCTTATCAGGGTTTAGCTTATTTTTTTCTGCAAATTTCTTAGCATCCGATTCTCTTATAAATGTTGCCATATATGCATTGCGTATCGAGTCTTCGTGTGCCAGACGCTTCGCATTTTCTGCAATCTTTTCGGGTGCTAACTCTTTTATGGCTTGTTCTGCCGGAGCTTCCATTACAATGGTTTCATCTAAGCCTTTCCCGGGTTTATTGTTCAACGTAACTGTCACTTCTCCCGATTCAGGAGTAGATTTAGCATATCCATATATATCGCCCTTATTTGCCCAAACAAATATGTCTCCCATACCCGAGATTATAGAAGCTGTTCCATTCGTTTTAGTAGTGGTCGTTGCGATAGGGTAAAACTCAGCATAATTGTACACTTTAAATTTTACGGTTGCACCTTCTACAGGTTTGCCGGCTTCGTCTACTATTTTTACTTTTACATCGCGTGTGTTTGTATAATTACCAAGTAGATTGATAATCGAATAGAGGTCTGTTTGTACATTCTTTTCCTCAGGTCCATTGTACAGACCAAAAACATTTGTGTGTACCATCATGGCTCGTTTTACCGGAGCAGAGAACCATGCTACATCCAATTCTGGTTCTGGTTCGCAAGCTCCTATATAATGCCATTTGCCATCTACCCATGCTTCTACCCATGCGTGATTGTCGTCGGTGTGTACCCAGCGTGGCGTGTAACACTGGCGGGCAGGAATACCTACAGCACGAAGAGCAGCGGTAGTGAAAGTCGATTCTTCGCCACAGCGTCCCCAAGATGTTTTAGCTAAAGCCAGAGGAGCTGATGTGCGTCCGTCTGTTCCTCGGTAAGTTACTTTTTCGTGACACCAATGGTTTACTTCCAATACTGCTTTTTCCATTGTCAGCCCTTTTACTCTATCTTTGAGTTCATCGAAGAACACTTGTCGGGCAGTATCTAGGTTTTCATTATTTACACGATAGACCAATACAAAATGGCGGAATATATCATCCGGTATTTTTTTACCCCAATCGAAGTAATCACGAGCTTTGAATGCTGCATCTACTTGACCAAGAAAAAAATCCGCATCATAATCTGCCAGATCCGAAAGAGGCATATAAGCGTATAGGAATTCTAAAGCCTCACGTTGTTCCAGAGTGAGGTCTTGTTTATCTAAAACAGAAAACAATTGTTCGTTACGTCCTGCCGCAAGGTCTTTGCGTTTCATAAACTGTTGGTGTACTTGTTCCCTATACTCTTTATCTTTAAGGAAATGCTTGTCTGCCGAACTGCATGCGCCTAAGATAAAAAGAAGAGATATCATTAATAGAGAACTGAAAATGATTTTTTTCATCTTTGGTGATATTTATAGGTTTAGTAAAAGACAAATACTGATAATACTTTGCATAGCTCAAAGTATTATAAAACATATTAATCCCAATTAGGATCATAGCTGGAAGCTCGTCCGCGTTGCTCGTATTTCAAATCCTGGAGCATTGAAGAACTTGCACGTAACGATACATAATATGATTTGTATTGACCCACAGGGTTGAAACTTGCCGAGATAGACCAACAGTGTAGGTTGCGAGTAAGATTACAACTCATGTATGCTATTTTACCGGCATCGAAGTCATAACTGGCATTGAAATTGAAACTCCAATTTTTGGTCGGTTGTATATTTCCGTTCAAGCTGAGGGCTTTAGTTAGCGTACCTCTATATTCTGCATAATCGTTTCGAGCTGCTTGCTTAGGTAGTTTATTCGTATTGTAATTCATTGAGAAGCTGATCCCCAAATTCCACTTGATCTCATTTTTTACATAACCATCTTCATCATACTGGTTATCATCTTTCTTTGTCTCCATCAAGCTTTTACGTTCTTCTTCTTCTCCGGGTGCGGCTAAATTATTCTCACTCTGTGTGGATTCATCTTCCTTCTTTTTAGAATCCTTATCCTTGTCATCGCCGCCTCCAAACCATTTTTTGAATGTATCCTGATTAATGGATGGTGATATGGAATATCCTGTACTTTTCAATCGTCCAAACCCTTTCCCATTTGAAATACGAAGTTCGTTCACCCTTCTCAAACTGGTTACTTCTCCTGCATCGTTTGTTTCAGCTCTATAGAGGTATGGATCGAATGCTGCATTCAGATTTACAGTAAACGATTTGCTGAATTTCAGTCGAAGTCCCATGTTAATATCACTCCATTTGAACTCTTTGGCCATCATGTTGTGACTGAAATTAATCCCGAGATTATCAATCAGACTGATCTTCTTTATAGAGTCGTTAGAGTCTCTGTATTTCATTTCAATATTGTTGTCGAAGCTGAAATTGATCATTCCTTGGGCTCCTGGGCTTGGTACACCAAACATACCTTGTTCATATGGAGAATATTTATTTCCTGTATCTCTCCAATTTCCTTCCGAATCATAGTAATATAACTTCTCATAAAATCCGAATTTTTGACTACTGAAATCCGGAGCATAACTTAGGCTTATGCTAGGGGTGAACACATGGCGGATCTGAGTGTTCTTTGAAAATATAGGAGTGAACATTCCATACAGCTTGGTTTGAAAACCAAGAGAGAAATTGAAATCATAAACGCGGTTGAATGAATAGGTTGTGTCTTCAGCTATCATGCGGCGTTGATCAGTATCCCATCGTTTTTCTATTTTGCTTGTATACCATCGCTCGGTATAGTTGAAAGACGGAGTGATATTTAGGTAGTTTAACGCACTGAAAGTGGCAGACACAGGGATTGTATGTTTCATTGCATTATTCCAGTCTTTTTGCAAGTTGGACTGAAATAGTTTGTTTTCTTTTGTCGTAATACTATTTCTTAAATCTCCCGTATAACTCAATTGTATCTTCTCGTACCATTTTTCTGCGCCTACAGCATCCTTCCTCTTAAACGGAGTTATGCGGCTCATAGTAACTGTAACGTTAGGCAAGGTAAGAGATATTGTTGAGTCTTGTGTCCGTTGTGCTGCACTAATATTAGCAGAGAAACTCCAAGGAGAATTAGGTATTTTCTGGGTAAGAGTTACATTTGAACTTTTTGTATTACTCGTTCCTACAGGAGTATAAGCTGTATTCAGATCATTACGGTCGTATGAACTGGTAGAAAACTGTACACTTGCCGATAACGTTCTAAACATATTCGACTTAGGGTCTTGGCTGTGTGTCCAGTTGATTTTTAGGTCTTTTGCCAAAGAGTAATCTATTCCCTTTTCTCCGAGTTTGGTAACTAGATATCCTACATCAAATCCCCCCGAATACTTATACCTTTTTCTGTATGATGAGCGGGCATTGATTCCCCACGAACCCTTGGTATATATTTCTCCGGTCACAGCTAAATCGATATTATCATTGATCGCAAAGTAATAACCTCCGTCTCTTAAGTTAAATCCTCGGGCGAGCTCATCTCCATAAGATGGCATAATAACCCCCGAAGAATACTTTTCAGAAAATGGGAAAAATCCAAACGGTAAACCGATAGGAAGAGGTAGATCTTCAATGACAAGATATGCAGGGCCTGTTACGACGTTCTTTTTAGGTCTCACCTTGGCTTTTGTCAGTGCCAAGTAAAAGTGAGGGTGTTCGTGATCGTCGCAAGTGGTATATTTTCCCTCTCTCATGAAAAACGAATTGTCGTCGTTCTTTTTTGCTCTGCTTGCTACAATATATCCTTCTCCTTGAGTGGTAATCACATTTGTAATATAACCTTTCTTTGTTTTAAAGTTATATTTCATTGTTTTTGATTCGTAGTCTGTTCCTCCATCAGTAAATACAGGGAATCCAAATTCTTTTCCTACAGAATCGAGACCGTATGTGGCGTAAACAAGGCTACTATCCATGTTCATCCATATCTTTTCTCCTTTGAGTGAAATATCGGTGTATTTCACAACGCTTTCGCCATATAGATACCCCCAATTTCCTGCTGTAAGAACTATAGAGTCATTGGCTGTATAGTCTACTACAGCGTCCAAAACAGCTTTCTTTTTCTTTATAGAGTCGGACGGAAGAGAGTCTCCACGCATCTGTATAAAATCATTCTGAGTCTTACGAACCGGGTCTCGACTTAAACGAACCCGAGGTGATGCAGAGTCGGTAGGCAATGAGTCTTGAGGGTTGTCGAGATGTGCTATACGTGACTCTATACGAGAAATTTGTGCACCCCAAAAAGGCACAGAAAAAAGAATAAGCAGAAACGTATACGTCAACAACTGAATTTTCCTCATGTAGAGACCTCTAACTATATAGTGTATTCGGATGCAAAGCTAATCAATTATATAAGAAAGCATAATATGAAAAATCAAAAAAAGTATAAATTTTCATCTTCCATCCTAAGAATCAAATTGAATTGAAAGAAACTTTATCCTTAAATATTGTGATTAATTTTTTATCTTTGTTCTATTCTAAAACGAAGCTTTTCATGAAATATTTTCTGTTAACCCTATCACTTTTCCTTCTTGCACTGGGGGGATATTCTCAAAACTTTGAAGAATACTTTGAAAACAAAACGTTGCGTGTCGATTATATATTTACAGGAGACAATGTCTCTCAAACCGTTTCTCTCGAACAATTGAACCAATTGCCCCAATGGGCAGGACGCCGTCTCCATCTTGCAGAACTGGGAAGGCAAGGAAACGGGCAAATCAAAATGACGGATCATAGAACCGGAAAATGTATTTATCTTGAATCCTTCAGTTCGTTATTTCAGGAATGGCTGACTGTCCCGGAAGCTGCTACAGTAAGAAAAAGTTTCGAAAATACATTCTTATTACCATACCCAAAAGATAAGGTTGATATAGAGGTAAGTTTGCGAGAAAAAGACGGTTCGTACAAAACCGCTCTTAGGCATACTGTCACTCCTGACGATATCCTAATAAGGAAAAAAGGATTGAAAAATATCCCGGCTTATACCGTTATACATCAAGGTGGACCTGTAGATAAATGCC
Source organism: Dysgonomonas sp. Shenzhen-Wh21 (assembly GCF_043392705.1). NCBI lineage: Bacteria > Pseudomonadati > Bacteroidota > Bacteroidia > Bacteroidales > Dysgonomonadaceae > Dysgonomonas > Dysgonomonas sp. Shenzhen-Wh21. Next base: position 21,607 of record NZ_JAIXHZ010000126.1, on the reverse strand, counting down.
TCAATGTCGTTATTTTGGCAGAAGGTTATACGTCTTCTGAAATGGACAAATTTAGGCAAAATGCAAAAATGGCATGCGAACAGATTTTAGCACATAGCCCATTTAATCGTATGCAAGATAAGTTCAACTTTATTGCTGTAGAAACAGAATCGAAAGACTCTGGTGTAAGCGTTCCTCGTAAAGGCAAATGGAATGAAACGGCTTTTCATTCCCATTTCGATACCTTTTATTCTGATCGTTATCTGACTACTACGAATGTAAAGGATGTACACGATGCAATTGCAGGAATACCTTATGCTCATATCATTATATTAGCAAATACTGATGTATATGGCGGTGGTGGTATTTTTAATGCCTATACATTGACCACGACGGGGCATGCAGACTTCAAGCCTGTTGTTGTTCATGAATTTGGTCATAGCTTTGGTGGATTGGCCGATGAATACTACTATGAAAATGATACATTTAGCGATAGCTACCCTTTTGGTGTAGAACCTTGGGAACCAAATATAACAACGCTTGTTGATTTCAATGTGAAATGGAAAAGCTTATTGGTAAAAGACACTCCGATTCCTACTGATGCTAAGTTGGCAGATAAATATCCGATAGGGGTTTTTGAAGGAGGAGGCTATTCGTCCAAAGGGATATATCGTCCTGCTGTTGACTGTAGAATGAAGACAAATACTTGCAAAGATTTTTGTCCTGCATGTCAAAAGGCACTCGAACAACTCATTAAATTTTATACCGAATAAAAAAAATATAGTTAAGGATTTTATTTATAAGGATAAAACAGCTATTTTTGTCGCTGCTAAATTTGAAATAAACAGAATAATATAAATATTTATAACAGATTAAAAATGTCTAAAAAGAAACAAGCTGAATTGCGTGAAGAAAAAGACTGGGAACGTATTGGAACAGCAGTTGCAGAATCAGAACGTTTCATTGAAAAATACCAAAAACAATTACTAATAGGTATTGGTGCTATAGTTGTGGTCGTTAGTGCATTTCTTGCATACAACTATTTTATTGTAGGACCAAAAACTACCGAAGCTCAGGTGGCAATGTTCAGAGGTGAACAGTACTTCAGAGCCGGACAAGATTCATTAGCTGTTTTTGGAGATAAAAACGGATATGTAGGATTTGAGTCAATCATAAGTGATTATGGTTCTACTAAAGCCGGAAAACTGTCTAAACTATATGCCGGAATCTGTTATGCAAATATGGGTAACTACGAGAAAGGTCTTGAATACCTGAAAGACTATAGCGGTAGTGATAAAATAATATCACAACTGGCGAATGGTGCAATCGGCGACTGCTTGGATAACCTGGGAAAATCAGATGAGGCTGTTTCATATTATATCAAGGCTGCTAAAGGTGTAGATAATGCTTCTCAAAGCCCTATGTTATACAAAAAAGCAGGTCTTATATATCGTAATCAAGGAAATTACGATAAAGTAATTGAGGTGTTTTCAATTATAAAGAATCAATATATGAATTCTCCTTTAGCTATTGAAGCAGACAAATATATTGATGAAGCTAATATATTGAAAGGACAGAAATAATAGATCTTTATTATATATTATACAAAAGAGTTCCGCTAGACAGCGGAACTCTTTTTGTTTATATTACTTTTCTAAATAACAATTATCTAATTAAAAGTGATCTTTGAAATAAAAGTAAGATTAAGAGTGGTAATCAGAAACTAAAAAAGGTGACATAAAGAACAGATTGGAACCTGTCACTTTTGTCACCTTTGTCACTTTTTGAATAAGGAAGCGAGCGCTAATACCGTATCACATATTGCAAAAAAAAACGGGCTTTATGGTTAAAGCCCGTTTATATTGATAGATGATATCTTAGTATCTGTAATGTTCAGGTTTGTACGGACCTTCTACAGGAACCCCAAGATATTCGGCTTGTGCCTCAGTCAGCTTGGTCAACTTCACTCCAATTTGTTCAAGGTGTAGGCGTGCAACTTCTTCATCCAAATGTTTCGGCAAACGATAAACGTTTACTTCATAGTCGCGTACCCATAGCTCCAATTGAGCTAAGGTCTGGTTTGTGAATGAGTTACTCATCACGAATGAAGGGTGACCGGTGGCACAACCTAAATTCACTAAACGACCTTCGGCTAAAAGGAATATAGAATGCTCATCAGGGAATGTATATTTATCTACCTGCGGCTTAATGTTTACATGCTTAATGCTAGGGTAGTTTACAAGCTTGTCCACCTGGATTTCATTGTCAAAGTGTCCTATGTTACATACTATAGCCTGATCTTTCATGCGAGACATGTGCTCTATAGTTATAATATCCTTGTTGCCTGTTGTTGTAACAAAGATATTCCCTTCTTTCACGGCCTCTTCCATCGTTGTCACTTCAAAGCCTTCCATTGCTGCCTGCAAGGCGCATATCGGGTCTATCTCAGTGACTATGACACGAGCTCCGTACGAACGCATAGAGTGAGCACAGCCCTTGCCTACATCTCCATATCCTGCAACAACCACTACCTTACCGGCAATCATCACGTCGGTAGCTCTCTTGATACCATCGGCTAATGATTCGCGACAACCATAGAGGTTATCAAACTTAGACTTGGTTACCGAGTCGTTTACATTAATAGCCGGAACAAGTAGTTCGCCTCGCTCCATCATTTGATACAACCTGTGTACGCCTGTTGTTGTCTCTTCGGATACTCCTTTCCAATCGGCAACTGTGCGGTGCCAGCGATTGTTGTCATCCTTAAGAATACGAGACAGGGTGTCGAGTATTACTTGCTCTTCGTGGCTCGAAGCTTTTTTATTCAGAAAGTCAGCATTTTCTTCGGCTTTATATCCCCAGTGGATAAGCAGTGTAGCATCGCCGCCATCGTCTACTATCAGGTTTGGGCCTTTCCCTTCAGGGAAAGCTAAGGCTTGCTCTGTACACCACCAATATTCTTCAAGGGTTTCTCCCTTCCATGCAAATACGGGTATCCCGGCTGCTGCAATAGCTGCTGCCGCATGGTCTTGGGTAGAGAAAATATTGCAACTAGCCCAACGTATATCGGCTCCTAATTCTTTCAGGGTTTCGATAAGTACTGCTGTCTGCACGGTCATGTGTAACGAACCCATGATACGAGCACCTTTCAGCGGTTTTGTTGCTCCATATTTCTTGCGAAGTGCCATTAATCCCGGCATTTCATGCTCTGCTATTTCTATTTCTTTTCTCCCAAAGTCTGCCAGATTGATATCTGCTACAAGGTATGGAAGGTTTGGCAAAAGTTCTTTTGACATATATTTATTTGATTGTTATATATATTTTTCTCCGTATTTTAGTTTTACGTCAGCGACGAACTGCTTGATACGCTGTTCTTCCGACTTCTTGCAAATCAGCAGCACGCCGTCGGCTTCGGCTACAATATAGCCCTCTAAGCCTTGTATAACCGCTAATTTGCCGGCAGGCAATGTCACAACATTTTCGGCACTATCAAAAAATATAGTGTTGGCAATGAGCGACGCATTGGCATCATTATCTTTTTCCGATATTTCGTAAAGTGATCCCCAAGTTCCTAAATCAGACCATCCGAAATCTGCTGCCTGTACATATACATTTGTAGCTTTTTCCATTATGCCATAATCTATTGATATATTCGGGCAAAATGGAAAATTCTCATCAATGAAGGCTTTTTCTTTTTCTGTGCCAAAGGCATCGATACCACGGTCGAAACGAGAAGTTATCTCAGGAAGATATTCACGAAGTGCGCTTAAGATGGTTTTGTTATTCCAGATAAAGATACCTGAATTCCACAGGAACTCTCCGCTTTCGAAGAAGACCTTGGCCAGCTCCAAATTAGGTTTTTCGGTAAAGACTTTTACCTTATTCACTCCGTCCAGTTTCTCTTCGCTCATTTGTATGTATCCATAGCCTGTTTCGGGGCGACTAGGCTTAATGCCGAGTGTCAATAACGTATTGTGTTTAGATACAAACTTATAAGCGTTCTGAATAATAGAAAGGAATTCATCCTCTTTCAGAATCAAGTGATCGGAAGGAGCAACTACAATATTTGCTTCAGGATTAAAAGAGTTGATATGGTAAGTCGCAAAAGCAATACATGGGGCTGTATTGCGTCGCATTGGCTCTAACAATATCTGATTGGGTTTCAACTCAGGCAGTTCTTCTTGTACCATCTGAGCATATTCATTATTGGTGACTATAAATATGTTCTCAAGAGGAAGGATTCTTTTAAACCGGTCTACAGTCATCTGCAAAAGAGAACGTCCTGTTCCAAAGAAATCAAGGAACTGCTTTGGACGGGCTTCGCGGCTAAAGGGCCAAAAACGGCTGCCAATGCCACCACCCATGATCACGCAATAATTGTTCTTGTTATCCATGTTTGTTTTAAAAATTTATACAAAGTTATATCATACTAATATACAAACAAAACGATTAGGGACAATAGCGAAATAAAATTATACGATTCTTTTTCAAAAAAGTTATACTTGATCTTTTGATATATGAAAAATATGTGTACTTTTGCACCGCACTAGGCACAAGCCCAGATGGCGGAATTGGTAGACGCGCTGGTCTCAAACACCAGTGGATTCACTTCCATGCCGGTTCGATCCCGGCTCTGGGTACTAAGAAAGTCTGATAGAGAAATCTGTCAGGCTTTTTGTTATATTCCTTTATTAAAAAATAAAGATATTCTATTTTGATAAATCAATCATCTTAAAGTTTTGATGGGTTCTCAAGTATTGGATTCTATTAACGGTTAAACTATCTAATTGTTTAAAAATATCATACATACCTTCTTCCTTATAATAAGATATAGCTATATTTTTTCTGACAGAATGCGAATGACATGCATTCCCAAAAAAATCATCAAAATAATGATGGTCAGTTTCGCCTAAAGAATACCCTAAAAATATTATGTTATTTGCATTAGATAGTATTTGATTAACATCACATATTTCATTCCAGATACAAGTTGATTTTTTAAGAAAGACGTCATTTTTATTAATTCTTGCATTGTCTTCTACGCCAAAAACAATTTGGTTATTTTTAGCAGTACCATGCACCTTGAAAACTTTATGTTTTAAGTTTTTCTGATGTGTAATATATTCAAGACTTAATGTGTAATTAAAATTGAAAATTAATAATCTTTCAAATTTTTCTGTAAGAAATCTATAGGCTTGTGATGTCTTATCTATATATGACATATCTATGCTATTCAAGTAGTCACATAAAGATTTACGTAAAGATTGATATTCTTGTTTGAATAAATTTCTATTTGAGTTCGTATAGACTTCATTAGAGTAGTTTTTTAATTCATTCTCAATATCTATCCAATTATTTAAATCATGTTGGTTTTTGAGATATAAGCAAAGTTGATTATTTTCAGCTAATAATTTGCAGAAGAAATCACTCGAAATAAAATCACAATAGCCTGTTTTTAATCCTAAATTTAAATCAAATCCATTTCCCGTTATCAAAACTGCATCATATTCATTGTTAGGCATATATTAGTGTGTTTTTTAGATTGATTCTCAAATTTGGCTATAATACAAATAAATTTTTTATGATTTTAGGAATCCTTCCCTTCTTAACTCATAAATCAAGTCTAAATCTTCAATAAATTCAATCTTTGTGTTTTTCATTTTTGTGAGCCTATCAGAATTTCACCCCTTCCTCTCTTTCAATACCTCATGCAATAAAGAAATAGCCTCCTCTTTATCCTTCAACATTCTTTCGTATAAAGCGATCTTTTCATCGTAAAGCTCAACTATTTTATCTAACGGGTTAAATGTCGGGGAGTAGTTTATAGAACCTGAATTATCATAAGCATTTACAATATTGATGGAAGCTCCTTGTTCAAGCTCAGTAATAGCCTCAACAGGAATATCCAAAACCTTAGCAATCTTCTCTAAAATATCCTGTTCGAGCTTATCCTTTTTCTCATAGCTCGAAAGAGTAGCTTGTGATACTCCTATTTGCTCTGCCAGAACATCTTGATTAATGTTTCGCCATTCTCTCCAACGGCGAACGTTTGGACCATGATTGCTCTTCTTTATGCTTGTTTCTTCCATGTCTTTCTATTTGTGAATTTGTTTATATGCAAAAATAAGCATTTAGAGCAAATAATAATTTATTTGTGAGGATAATATTTTAACAGTTAGGATATTAATATATTATTTGTTTTTCTGATATCTTATTGTCTCAATTGATAGGATATAAGACGCTGTGCCCTTTACTTTGCAATTGTGAATTATACAAACTCAAATATAGCAACCCTTACAAATACAAAAGTGCAGTAAGCCTAATGCAAACATTTATGGAAAAATTAGAAAGAGGGGATATAGATCTGGAACCGATATATACATTCTTTAAAGAAGACATTTCTCCTAAAGACTTTGCTAAACTATTGGATGAATTTTTATATAACTATGTCATTCTATTCATACAGTCTCAATCTGATGCTATAATTAGCACGCATAAAGATACTCTCGAATTTATCCACTATCTAAAAACCTTACGGGATATTGCTCCTTTGTGTGATAAAAGGCAATAAAGCGATCAAATTCCAAAATATAGGTTTGAGAGTAGAACTGTTAAGGGTGCACAGCAATCCTGATAGAGAAATCTGTCAGGATTTTTTCATTTCATTTTTTAGATAAACCATGTCTATTAGTTGCTTGCCATTTTCAAATATTTGATGGTCGTAATTGTCTATGAAAAAGTTTTTTACGGTGTGTGAATATACAAAGCCAAATTTTTTGTAAAATGACAATATAGTAGGATCGTCGCCTGTACCAACCAATAATATGTCACATTTATCTTTATAGTTGTCAATTATGTATCTCATCATTAAACTCCCGTATCCTTTCCCCTGTGCTTTTTGGTAAGTTGCAATATTTTTGATTTCGAAAGTTTTCTCGTCTTCTTGAGTAACGACACAAACGGTTTTTAGATAAGTGTCGTATAGCGCAAATAGTTCTCCTCTTTCTAAATATCTGTAGATCATGCTTTCCTGTTCATCGCCCAATAGCAGCAGATTCATAAACCGGTCTTTATCCTCTGTTATTTTTTCTATTTTCATTTTAGCAGAATGTTGCCATTAATAACAAGGCAATATTAATAAATAAGTTTAAGATTTTAAGATACTATTCTCATTGTAATGAGAACTTTTTAATATTGGGTATGAATCTTGGCGTTCATTCAAAGAAGCTCGTACATTTATGATTCTTTGATTGTTGCTGCCCCTGAATCGTAAATCTTCGCTTCGCAGTGCTTCAATATATTTGCCGTCTACCAAAACATCAATAAAAGGAAGAATCTGAGAAAGTCTATCCGATTTTAGAATGTCTTCATATAAAAAACCCGTATAGCACCAAATATTTTTGTTTGTTCCTCTTTTTATTCGTTGTGCAAGTTCTGTGAAACCTTCTACTTGAAACAGCGGGTCTCCACCCGAGAAAGTAACGTTTGCAAATTCATCTTCTTTTATTATCTCTAATAGCTGATCAATGGTGTGTGGTGTGCCATTTTCTATATCCCACGATTGTGGGTTGTGGCATCCCGGGCATCTGTGTGTACAACCGGCAGCGTAGATGGCTGTCCTGAATCCGGGGCCATCTACGGTAGTGTCATGTATAACGTTTAGTATCGATAGCTTATTCATGAATAATGCGGTCGTTTAGCTCTGCTAGTTTTGCGCTGTTCCATCGGTCTGTTGTCCCTACCAAATAACCTGTTATGCGTTGCAGGCGATCTATTTCGTTGCTACCGCATTTCGGGCATCGGGTGAGCTTTGTATCCGAATTTTCATAGCCGCATTTCAAACAACGATTACGGTTGTGATTGACTGATGCATACCCCATATTATATTTATCCATCATATCCACTACTGTCAATATAGCATCGGGGTTGTGTGTGGCATCACCGTCTATCTCTACATAAAAGATATGTCCTCCTCGAGTTAGGTCATGATAAGGAGCTTCTGTCTTTGCTTTCTGATGTGCGCTGCATTGGTAATATACGGGTACGTGATTGGAGTTGGTGTAATATTCACGATCGGTGATGCCCTTGATTAGCCCAAAGTCTTTTTTGTCTCGACGGGTAAAGCGTCCGGCGAGCCCTTCGGCAGGGGTTGCAAGTACACTGTAATTATGCTGATATTTTTCTGAGAATTCATTTACTCGATCTTTCATATAAGTTACTATCTCCAGTCCGAGTTTTTGAGCTTGCTCATCTTCTCCATGATGTTTACCTACAAGTGCAACAAGAGCTTCGGCAAGTCCTATAAAGCCAATGCCCAATGTGCCCTGATTAATTACCTTCTCTATCGTGTTTTCTTCTTTTACTTGCTCGCATCCTTCCCATAATACAGACATTAGTAATGGAAACTGTTTAGGTGCGGCAGTTTTCTGAAACTCGAAACGGCGATGCAATTGTAATGCGGTTAAGTCGAGTATCTGGTTTAGTTTGCTGTAGAAGCAATCTATTCTTTCTTTTTCATTTTCTATATTTCTGCATTCTAAGGCAATGCGTACAAGGTTGATGGTGGAGAAAGAGAGATTTCCCCGTCCGATAGATGTCTTCTTTCCAAAGCGATTTTCGAAAACCCGTGTGCGGCAACCCATTGTAGCCACTTCGTGTTCGAATCGGCGAGGATCGTCCGCTTTCCAATCTTCATGTTGGTTGAATGTCGCATCCAGATTCAAAAAGTTAGGGAAGAAACGGCGGGCACTTACCTTGCTTGCTAGTATATAAAGATCATAGTTTTTGTCATCCGGCAAATAGTTTACGCCTCGTTTCTTCTTCCATATCTGTATAGGGAAAATAGCCGTTACGCCACTTCCTACACCCTCGTATGTGCTGTGGAGCAATTCACGAATGATACAGCGACCCTCGGCAGAGGTGTCCGTTCCGTAATTGACAGAGCTGAATACGACCTGATTCCCTCCACGAGAATGGATTGTGTTCATGTTGTGAATAAAGGCCTCCATCGATTGATGAACTCTGCTCACTGTTCTGTTTATGGCATGCTGTATAATTCGTTTTTCCCCTGCTAAATCTTTGACCGAACAAGGGATATAATCTTCTATTTCTGTTTCGTACAAATGTTTGTATTCTATTCCTGTAACCTGTTCCAGAACTTTTATTTCTTCAATAAAGCTCTTACGTACAAATGGAGCCAAGTAAAAGTCAAAAGCAGGAATGGCCTGTCCGCCATGCATTTCATTTTGTGCTGTTTCCAGAGAGATACAACCTAGCATACTGGCTGTCTCGATGCGTTTTGCCGGACGAGATTCTCCATGCCCTGCAAAAAAGCCATTCTGTAATATCTTATCTAAAGGGTGTTGTACGCAAGTAAGGCTTTTGGTTGGATAATAATCTTTGTCGTGTATATGCAGATAGTTGAGGCGAACAGCTTCTTTTACCTCCGGCAATAATAAATAATCATCGACAAATGGTTTGGTGGTTTCGCTAGCAAACTTCATCATCATGCCGGCAGGTGTGTCGGCGTTCATGTTTGCATTTTCGCGCGTGATATCGTTTGATTTAGTATCTATAATTTCCAGAAACATGTCTCGCGTTTTTGCTTTGCGGGCAATGCTGCGTTTGTCACGATAGGCGATGTATTTTTTTGCCACCTCTTTGCGAGGGCTTTTCATCAACTCCATTTCTACCATGTCTTGTATCTGCTCTACTGTCATTTGCTCATTGCCCTGACAGGATACATAGTCTGTAATACGTCTTATTAGAATGGAGTCTTCTCCTTGTTCGGTGTGTAGCATGGCTTTACGAACTGCTGCCATGATTTTTTCCTCATTAAAACCGACGATACGTCCGTCTCTTTTTACAACTGTCTGAATCATATTCGTTATCGTTTATACTTTTATTGTATCAATTAAAATATAACTGACAGGAGCAGGGAAGTACACATACTTATTTGAAGTGAATATGTTGTATAATTCTGCTGCTTTTCTCCCGAAAGCTAGAATGTATATACGGCAGGTCTTCTGACTTATTTCGCAGTTGGTAACCTTCCCATCAGTATTCGTTGACAGTGGTGTGAGAGTCCAACTACCTTTCTGAAATTTACAGCTACGGGGATAGTTCAGGTCTTTCACCTGATTCCCTTTTCATCCGATTATATTCGGAACCGTATATGTTAACAAAGTTATATGATTTTACTTAATAAAAGACTTGATTGGATATTTTATTTAAGTGTTTTCTGATTTAAGTTTTCTCTATTTGTTGTTAATTGGCTTTTTATGAGTTTGTTGTAGTTTTATTATTGTTGAAAAATTTTCTAAAAATAAAATTTTATATTCCTATTGATGATCTTTTTTTGTTTTTGTAAAGAAAAATGTTTTATGAATAATATATATATCAGACCTTAAGTCCATAACTTCGGAAAATATTTTCAGCCTTCTCTATTTCCGACTGTTCGGGAGGTGCAATATCTTTAAACTTGTAGTCTTCGCCTAACTGCTCCCATTTATGTAATCCCATTTGATGAAAAGGCAAAATATCTACTCGTTGTACATTTTTATATCCAGAAACCTGTTTTGCCCAGTCATTCAGGTCTTTTTCATCGTCGGTGAAGCCCGGAACGAACACATATCTTAGCCAAACAGGTTTCTCAATTTCAGTGAGATACTGCATGAAGCGAAGTGTTGGCTCTAGTGGTTTTGCTGTGAGGTTTTTATATTTATCAGGATTGATATGTTTAATATCTAGCAGTACAAGATCTGTGTACTCTAAAACTTCCTTTACCTTATCATTTAATATATATCCTGATGTGTCTATAGCTGTATGTAAACCTTCATTCTTGCACATCTTAAATAGTTCGATAATAAACTGAGGTTGTAGCAGGGGTTCTCCTCCCGAAATGGTTATACCCCCATTGCGTATGAAGTTTTTTACCTTCTTTACTTCTTCGAAAGCCTCTTCCGGAATCAGTTCGTACTCCTTATCGTTCATATTCCATGTGTCTGGGTTATGGCAATAGAGGCAACGAAGAGGGCAGCCCTGCATAAAAAATACAAACCTTATACCCGGGCCGTCTTTAGTTCCAAAAGACTCGAAAGAATGAATTAAACCTTTCATAATTGATTTTCTTCCTAATAAGAGAAGATATTGCCCCAAAATTTAAAACACTTTTGGGGCAACCATATATGTATTAATGGGGTATCAGAATGATGTAGTAATCGTTCTGTTTATCACATCTAATTGCTGCTCTTTTGTAAGTTTTACGAAATTAACAGCATAACCTGATACACGTATTGTCAACTGAGGATATTTTTCAGGATGTTCCATCGCATCGATAAGCAGATTCCTGTCAAATACATTAACGTTGAGATGGTGACCTGTTTGTAAGAAGTAACCATCAAGAAGTCCGCTGAGGTTTTGAGCTTCTTCTTTTCTGTTTTTACCCAATGTGTTTGGCGTAATAGCGAAAGTATATGATATGCCGTCATTTGCATGAGCAAACGGAAGCTTCGCTACAGATGAAAGTGATGCTACAGCTCCTCTGGTATCACGCCCATGCATAGGGTTGGCTCCCGGAGCAAAAGGTGTTCCTCCACGTCGTCCGTCAGGGGTGTTTCCTGTTTTCTTTCCGTAAACAACGTTTGAAGTGATGGTTAACACTGATTGTGTAGGTATAGCATCTTTATACATCTTACGTTTACGGATTTTGCTCATGAACTTTTCTACTATTTCCACAGCAAACCTGTCGGTCTTGTCGTCGTTGTTTCCAAACGGAACGTAATCTTTTTCTATAATATAGTCGACTGCGTCACCTTCTTCATTTCTTACGATGCGTACTTTTCCATACTTGATAGCAGCAAAAGAGTCAGCGATAATGGATAACCCCGAAACCCCGAATGCTTGTGTCCGAACGATATCAACATCATGCAAAGCCATTTCTAAAGCTTCGTATGAATATTTATCGTGCATATAATGGATGATATTTAATGCTTTTACGTAAGTTTCGGCAACCCAATCCAAGGTGCGGTCAAATTTTTCCCAAACTTCTTCAAAGTCAAGATACTCTCCTGATACCTTTTCTACCCAGTGTTTTGGTAATACTTGCGCTTTAGTTATTTCGTCTTTACCTCCATTTATCGTATATAGCAATGCTTTAGGCAAGTTCGCTCTTGCACCGAAGAATTGCATCTGATGTCCTATTCGCATCGGTGATACACAACATGCTATGCCGTAATCATCGCCTAGTTGAGGGCGCATCAGGTCGTCATTCTCGTACTGAAGTGATGAAGTATCGATAGAAACCTTGGCGCAATAATGCTTCCAGCTTTCGGGTAAACGGTCGCTCCATAATATTGTTAGATTAGGTTCGGGTGCAGGCCCTAGGTTGTATAGTGTATGAAGCATACGGTAGCTATTTTTCGTAACCATCGACTTTCCGTTGTTTGTCATACCTCCGATCGATTCGGTTACCCATACCGGATCTCCCGAAAATAGTTCATTGTATTCATTAGTGCGAAGGAAACGGACAATACGTAGCTTCATCACAAAATGATCGATAAGCTCTTGTGCGTCTATTTCGGTTATTAAGCCTGCCTGCAAATCTCTTTCAATATAGATATCGAGGAAAGTGGTTACACGTCCGAGGCTCATTGCTGCACCGTTTTGGTCTTTGATAGCTCCCAGGTATCCAAAGTATGTCCATTGGATAGCTTCTTGGGCTGTATTCGCCGGTTGAGAAATGTCAAACCCGTACGAAGCAGCCATACGTTTCAAGGCTAGTAATGCTTCTATTTGCGAACTTAGCTCTTCCCGAAGACGAATCAGATCGTCTGTCATTACAATTGGGTCACATTCTTGGAAACGTTTTTCTCGTTCCGATATTAATCGATCTACACCGTAAAGAGCTACTCTGCGATAATCGCCGATAATACGTCCACGTCCGTAAGCATCGGGTAGGCCGGTTAACAATCCGTTACTTCTGGCTCTGCGGATGCTGTCGGTATAAGCTGCGAATACTCCTTCGTTGTGTGTGCGTCTGTATTTTGAGAATATTTCTTCTGTTCCTTTGTCGAGTTTATAACCATATTCGGCCAAACTCTGTTTCACCATACGGAGACCTCCGTTAGGGAATATTGCTCTTTTTAGCGGTTTGTCTGTTTGAACTCCTACAATTTTTTCCAGCTCTTGGTCTATATATCCGGGTCCATAAGCATCAATTTGAGAAGGTATTCGAGTCTCGGCATCATATATGCCTTTCTCTTTTTCTTCAATAAACATTGTGCTTAACTTTTCCCAAAGCTTGATTGTTGCCTCAGTAGGGTTTTGTAGAAAAGATTCGTCCCCTGTGTATTCTTTATAGTTTTGGAGTATAAAATCATTTACATTGATTTCCTCTTGCCACCGTGTGCCTTTAAAGTTTTTATATGCTTCCATTTAGTTATAAAATAAATTTCTAAGTACTCAATTTTCAGAGCTTACGTGGAATAGAATAAGAAATAAATACAGACGTATTTAAATAAATGTAACAGAATAAAAATAAAATAGAGGAGGCTTTTCCCTTTATGAAAAAGGTCCCATCCTAAATCTTCAGCTTTATTCCTCGAAAGCTTCAAACTATATGGTCTTGGCAGGTCTTCTGACTTACTTTATCTTTGAGCATCCTTCCCATTCAGTGTAAGAACAGTGGATAGAGTATTGTTCAAAGTCTTTGGAGGAGCTTACAGCAGCGGGTCTGTCCAGGATTTTCACCTGATTCCCTATTCTCCTCAATATCTGAGGCACCTTAGCGGTTGAAGAATAATGATAAAGAACTTTCGGGAGGCAAAGGTATAGGAAAAAATAATAAATAGCACATCTTTTTTATTTTTTCCTATACAAAAAGATATAAAAGAAAACAAAAAGAGAAGAGTCTCAATCAATAAGCATTTTCACATTAAATGTTTATTTTTATGCTTAAAAACATATAACTTTGTCACAGGTTTTGGTGTCATTTACTATATCCATAGAAAATGATGAAAAGGGAATCAGGTGAAAGTCCTGAGCTGTCGCGCAACTGTAATCACCGCGAAAGTTTCTATTTAAAATCCACTGTTTCGTGCAGAGATGGGAAGGAAAATAGAAATGGTGAAAGCCAGGATACCTGCCTTAAATCGGATTGACAATGCTTCGCGATAAAAGTGTTATGTCTAATAATTTCATTCATCCCTCTTGTCGGAGGAGATGTTATTATCCAGGTGTGTTCTTATTGCAGCATTGAGAAGTTCAAAAGAGCTTTTTACATTTATGTTTAATCGTAAAAAGTTTAGAAAGAAATGCGCGCAAACGTTCTTGATTATTCGCATGTTGATGATCGATGTGCAGATGTAGAAGACACAGACACACGTTCAGACAAAGAGTTGTCGTTGAAGGAATTTGTAGACATCATATTGGAGGTCAGTACCCTCTTGCTTGAATCGGGAGCCCACTGTGAAAGAATTAATAGGAATGTACAACGTATAGCACAGAAGACAAACTATAAAGTAGAAATGCTGATATCATTTACTGCTGTATCGGTATCAGTAACCAATATGGATAATGAGGAAAACATAGTAACAGCCAATAAAAAGATAATACATCATGGGGTACACTTTGGAATACTCACCAATACCAGTTTGCTGACATGGGAACTTGCCGAAGATCGGATTTCTTTGCAGGAGTTGCACCAGCGTATAAAAAGATTGAAAGATACCTCTCGTTATTCTGTTTGGCTTGTTCGTCTGTTTATTGGAATAGCTTGCGGATCGTTATGTCTGCTTGCCGGGGGGAATTTAATAGATGGGGCTTTTGCTTTTGTAGCCTCATTCGTGGGGCTTGCGGTGCGTCAGGAGATGATTAAAAGAAAGTTTAACCTGATGGTTATTGTAATCTGTTCAGCGTTTGTGACAACAACCATATCAGGATTGAATATCTTGTCGGGATTTGGTTATTTGCCTCAAACATCTATTGCTACTTCTGTATTATTCCTTATTCCGGGAGTTCCTCTGATAAATAGTATAATCGATTTGCTTGAAGGGTATATCCCTACAGGTATTGCCCGTGGAGCATTCGGTGGATTTATTCTCTTATGTATCGCTGTAGGTATGTTTATTAGTATGACAATAATAGGAATAAATAACTTTTGATTATGCTAATAGATATATTGAAAGACGCTCTTCTTAGTTTTTTTGTTGCTATAGGTTTTGCACTATTGTTCGAAACGCCAAAGAAGGGATTGTTGGTTGCCGGTTTGCTGGGAGGGCTGGGGCATGCTATTCGCTTTACGTTGTTGTATTTTGGTTTTGGCTTGATCTCCGCTACGTTGAGTGGGACTGTTGTGATAGGGCTTTTGGGTATCTATTGTGCTCATAAAATACATACTCCTCCGGTTGTATTTACATTGCCGGCTTGTATAACGATGATACCGGGTTTGTATGCCTACAAGACGATGCTGGGATGTATAAGAATATACGAAGAGGGAACGACGGGTGCAAAAACAGCATTCTTATTACACGACACGGTTTACAATTTTATATTGACATCTTCTTTACTCTTTTGTCTGGCAATCGGTATATGTATTGCCGCATTATTGTTTCGGAAAAAGAGTGTAAAGAAAATAAAGAAGATAAAAGATTTAGGGATAAAAATATTTTGATACTAATATATTAACTAATTAATAACAAAGATGCTGCAAGAATTTACATTAAACAGGGGTCGTGCTATCATCAATTTCTCTTTGAAGTATTGTGATAACAGGCAGAAAATTTTAAGTAGTTACGCGTTTCATCGGGTGGTTGAATCCTTTATTTTCAGAATAAAGAAAGATAACCAGATTATTTACGATTATTTTATTAAAGATTTCAAAACTGATGAAGAGCTCACCTTGTCTTTGATAGAGGTTATGAAGCTTTTGACTGTATGTGAAATAGATGAGCTTTTGGTAGTAAATAATAAATTTGCTCCATTCTTTAAGGATAAAGGCTTGTTTATAGAACTTATAGAAATGCTCTATAACTATTGGAGAAGGCTGGAAAGGGTTACTGTTGTTCATAACAATCGCATGGGTGATGGTCTTCAAAATGTGCGCTTTGTGCAAGCAAACCAACTTCTTAATGAGTTGATTCTATCTATCTACAGACGTACAGAAGAAACTGTAATGGGATACAGTCATAGCGTATACCGTCAGACTATCGCAGGGGCGAATGCGGGCTTGATGCTTAACGATATGCAATGGAATTGCCCGATAGAGTATAAGGGGCTTGCATCTATACCATTTATAGGAACAGTAGTTATTAATCCTCCTTATATTTCATATACAAAGAAGAATACAAGAGATGGTATTTTTCAGGAACATCAAACAAATCCTTTGGCTAATTTGATTCTGAATGAGGATGAGTGGTTTCTGTATCCTGCAAAAGTTGGTAACTTATTAGCTTTTGTCTATTTCCATAAAGATTTTATGTGTCATGGTTTAGGTCTTGCTAACTTGTTTGAGTTGGCTAAAGGCAATGATTATGTAGGAAAGAAACCTGATTTGATTTACGTATTTGGATACCCTGACGGCTATGAAGAAAAACGTACTTTCTATCATAAGGATAAGAAGAATGATATATTGATTGGTTATGCTAATTATTGCGATGATATCGACTATTTTGGCTATATGAAGAAGATGCTTCTTACGCTGCATAATATCAAGCAAATGGAAAGAGGCAATCTGCCTATTCATGGGGCTATGGTAAATATTGCTCTGAAGAATGGTAAAGAAGCAAATATTATCATAATGGGTGATAGTGGAGCCGGTAAATCTGAAAGTCTTGAAGCTTTCCGCACGCTCAACGAAAAATATATACGTCACATGCGTGTAATATTCGATGATATGGGATATTTGCAATTTGAAGCAGACGGACAGATAAAAGGATATGGTACTGAAATAGGAGCCTTTGTCCGTACCGATGACTTAGATCCTGCTTATGCTTTTGCGCAGCTGGATAGAGGTATCTACACTAACCCCGATAGAATAAATGCACGAGTAACGATTCCGATATCTACTTATGAGGTTATATCGAGAGGGTATACGATTGACTATATGCTATATGCTAATAACTATGCCGAATCGGAAACAAAGATCAGTTTCTTTGAGGATGTCGATAAAGCAATAGAGGTTTTTGAAGACGGAGCAAGAAAGGCAAAAGGAACAACAACCGAGAAAGGGCTTGTTAAGTCTTATTTTGCAAATCCTTTTGGTCCTGTGCAAGAAAGAGATAAAGCCGAAAAGCTTGTACGTAAATTCTTCTTGGCTTTAGACGAAAGTGATGCAAAAATAGGAGAGATGCATACTTCTTTGGCGATTGATGGTAAAAGCAAAGAAGGCCCACGTGAAGCGGCAGAAGAGCTTTTCAGTATTATCAATGAGTAATTTGCAATAGTTGATATTTAAAATAAAACAGGATCGATTTCTCAGAGAATTATCGATCCTGTTTTTTATGCTGTAAATTTCTGATATTATTCTCCGCCTACAGTTAGCTTGCGTACTAAAACCGAAGGTAGCCCCTGTCCTACAGGCACACTCTGTCCGTCCTTTCCACAAGTCCATGTGCCTTCATCTATTTTCAGATTATTGCCCACCATTGTAATGTCGGTGAGTACCTTGGCTCCATTGCCGATGATGTTTATATCTTTTATAGGTTGAGTAAGTTTTCCGTTCTCAATCAGATAGCCTGTTTTCACGAAAAAGGTGAAATCTCCTGCTCCGATTTGTACCTGTCCATTGGTGAAATTATCTACATATACGCCTTGTTTTACCGACGCTATAATGTCAGCTTCGGGAATACTTCCGTTTTCCATATATGTTACCCGCATACGAGGTAGGGGAGCATAGCGGAACGATTGTCTCCGTCCATTCCCTGTTGGTAATACATTGTAATGCTTGGCACTTATTCGGTCGTGGAGATAGCTTTCCAAAACTCCATTTTTCACAATATACGTTTTTTGGGTTTCCACTCCTTCATCATCAAAATTGATTGTGCCTCGGGCATTGTCTATGGTGCCGTCATCCACAACATTTATGTCGGATGAACAGATTTTTTTCCCAAGTTGATCGGAAAATATAGAGATATTCTTTCTGTTAAAATCCGCTTCGAATGTATGGCCTATCGCTTCATGTAATAAGATTCCCGAACTTCCTGCACCCATCACTACAGGCATCTCACCGCCTTTGGGTTTTATGGCTTCAAACATCAGAGAGGTTTGTGCAACGGCTTCTTTTGCTAAAGTCTCTATCAGATCATTGTTTAAATACTCAAAACCTTTTCGGTAGGCACGTGAAGCATATCCGTTTTCTATCTTGCCGCCCTGTTCCATTGTACAAGATCCAGACATAAGGCTCATTGGGCGATAATCCCATGTAAGAATCCCTTCTGAGTTAAAGAATAGAATGTAAGACGTAGAATCGTTCAGGCTTACAGAGGCTTTGATGACTCGAGTGTCTAAGTCGAAAATTCGATCATTCAATTTTTGAACAAATGACTTTTTATCGGCTACAGAGACATTGAGCCAATGCCTTTCTATTTTATAGTGATTTCTGAAATGCTTTTCTTTTATCTCTATCGGAGTTGTTCCTTTTGACGGAATAGAGGCTATTCCTGCTGCTGTTTTTGCAGCTTTCAGAAGCTCTGCTATTTGGGTATTCTCTACATAAGCATACCCTGTCTGATCTCCTGAAACAACCCGGATGCCTACGCCGAAATCTATATTCGAGGCAGCACGATTCACTTCCCCATCACGGAGTGATATGCTATTGCTGAAAGTGTGCTCAAAAAATATGTCGGCATAGTCACCTCCTTTACCAAGAGCCTCGTTTATTACCTTAAGCAGGTCATTCTCCGTTATGGAGAAATGCTGTAGGATATTTTCTTTGTTCAAATGATCTATCATATTATAATCTCTCTGCGGATTCTATTTTCTTAAATTTATTTATCTGCCATATAAACAAGGTTGCAGTTACTAAAGTTGCCGAAAAGTCAGCCGTTGGCAATGAATACCATACTCCGTTTACTCCGAAAAATTGCGGTAATATAAACAGGGCTGGCAATAATAATAGGAATTGACGGGTAAGACTCAATAGAATTGATTTTCCTGCCATACCTATACATTGGAAAAAGTTTGTAACCACAATCTGGAATCCGACTAGTGGTAACATAATTGTTACAATCCGTAAGGCTTTTGCTGTTTCGGCAGCGAGAGGAGGTGACGGATTGAACGGTTTAACTATCATGTCCGGCAACAGCATCCCTATGGCTAAACCTATACAGCCGATAGCCACACCGACTTTTATTGTATAAAACAAGGTTTCTTTAACTCTCTGTATTCTTTTGGCTCCATAATTATATCCTACAATAGGCTGCATTCCCTGAGTAAGCCCGACCATAATCATTACGATGATCATTATCAAAGTATTTGCTATGGCATAAGCTTCGATAGCAATGTTTCCTCCGTAGGTTTTCAGATTGTTATTGATAAAGAATACGACGATAGACGCTGCAACTTGTATGAAAAACGGAGACATACCTATGCTTGCCACCGCCCATACTATTTTTTTGTTTAAGCCAATATGCTTTCTACGCAAACGCAACATGCTATTTTTGTTCATGAAGTGGTACATGACAAAACATAGCCCGATAAACATCGAAATGATGGTAGCTATCGCAGCACCTTTTATTCCCCATTCGAACCAGAAAATGAAAATTGGAGCTATTATAATGTTGGCTATAACGCCGATCAGCATCGTATACATTGCTTTCTGGGGATAGCCCGAAGCACGCATCATGCTGTTGAAATTGAAGCACATGGTCAGAAATATATTACCGGGCAGGTAATAAAGTAAGAATTCTTTCGCATACGGAAATGTTTCTTTTGTGGCTCCAATTCTTAATAATATAGGATCGAGAAAAATAAATAACGTAGTAACAAGTACTCCAGTGAATAAAAGAGTCATAAGGAACGAGTTTCCTATTATCTTTTCTGCTGTTTCTTTATCACCACTACCCAAGCATATTGAAATACGGCTGGCTGAACCTGCACCTACAAGCATACCCACTGCGGCGGTAAGGTTCATTATCGGCAAAACAATACCAAGCCCGCCAATAGCATGGTCTCCCAGATTAGGCCCGTGTCCGATGTAAATACGGTCAATAATATTATACAAGGCATTCACCATAGTTCCTACTATGGCCGGCAATGCGTACTGCCAAAGAAGTTTACTTATTTTTTTGTTTTGTAATTCATCAATGTTAGCTGTTTTTGACATCTAAAAAGCATTTAACTGTTAAGGAGTGATTCCTCCCATCTTTTGAGCGTGCAAAGGTACAAAAAACACTGCCATCGGCATTGTTTTTTACATAATTAAGTATTTAACTTTGTTAATTTGAGGTTAAGCCTATCTAGCGTTTATTTGCCTTTTATTGTTTCTAGAAATTCTGAGGGGGTAACGAACTTTATATTCTCCGATTCTAAAAACTCTACTATTTTTACAAAGTTTTTCCATTGGTTTTCGTTCCAACTATTTGGATGCCCCTGTAGGTAGAAATAGTTTAAATTTTTCGATTTTTCACGATAAGCTTTAAGGAATTCATCATAATTCGGATTATGTACAGGGTATTCCATATCTAGGGTATTGGGCAATACATATCCTTTGTAGTAGACCGGAGACACAGGGCTGCCTAATGTCATTTTAATTTGAGGCAATTGAGCCAAAGCCTTGTCGGTGTTCGTGTTTGTGCTACTCCAGTGAGGTCCCCATACCTGAAGCTGAAGTCCGAGTTTTGCTTTTGCAAGACTGTCAGTCAAATGCAGAGCTTTGAGCTGTTGCTCGTAAGTGCCTTCAAATTCGCCTATTGTATCGCCTTTGGTACGGTTGTAATAACCATGATTCCAAAACTCGATGAAACCTCTTTCTGCACGATCGGTAATCCACTTGAAGTAAGCCGGATTGTCTTCGGCAAGAGAAAATCCAATTATACCAAAACCTGCTTTTATCTTTTTGTTTTCTATATAATCTGCGACACGTTGCCAGCGAGGGGAAACAACTCCTTCTGTGCCTCCTGCAGTTACATCATCTAGCTTTAAAATGACAATTTTACGGTTTTGAGAAAATGCAGTATTTGTCAATGATATGGCACAGAACAATAGAAGCAGAGAAAATAACATCTTTTTGTTGTACATTGTTTCAGGTTTATATGTGTAAAAATTAGAAAGAATAAAGAAACAAAATATAATTTTCTTTTCCTGTGTTTTGTCTCTTGATTTTTATATCCTTGTTAAATTTTGAATCGGAATGTGTTGTCTCTCAAATTTAAGTGAAAAATAAGATGTTTGTTTTCCATTATATTTCTTAACTTTGCGGGGTTATTCGTGTGCGAAAATATTATTAAAATAATAAAAATCTGAGGATAGATTAATAATGAATATATTGGAATTAAGCGAACAGGAGATAATTCGCAGACAAAGTTTAGATGAACTAAGAGCTTTGGGAATAGAACCCTATCCGCATCATCCTGAAAGCTATCTTTGATCTCTTTCGAATATGCATTTACCTCATACAATGCAGCCGGATAGG
>NZ_JAIXHZ010000125.1:0-21914 GCF_043392705.1 Dysgonomonas sp. Shenzhen-Wh21 | reverse complement strand
CTCCAATTGGTGCAATCGGGAAAATAATCAGATCATTTATAATTGATATGAAAAAGAAATTTATTTATACCATTTTTGTAATATCTGTATTACTAAATTTGATATTGATACCATACGTAGGATATCGCTTATACAAAGACAGATTGAATAACGATATTTTTAAACTAAATGCTTATGCGTGGGCTAATAGTCAATTGAAAATACCTGAAGTTAATGAAAATAGGGTCGTGTTTATAGGGAATTCTATCACCGAAAATTGGGTACATCTACGATACAAATTCTTTGTAGATAATAATTATGTATGCAGGGGAAAGGGTGGACAAACAAGTTCATTGATGCTTTTACGTTTTAGGCAAGATGTTATAGAATTGTATCCTAAAGTTGTTGTTATAAATGCAGGTATAAATGATATAGCCGAGAAAACAGGTGAGTACGATCCTGTGTTTACGATGGATAATATAAAATCGATGGTCGAATTAGCTGATATGAATGGCATAAAAGTAATATTGGTTTCTCTTCTGCCATGCAAAGGTCATGGATGGGAACCAATTAAAGATGTACCAGAGAAAATAGATAAACTGAATGAACATATAAAAATTTATGCTGCAGAGAAAGGTTATTACTATTTAGATTTGAATACTCCTATGCGCGATAGTGAAAACGGAATGATAAATAGTTATTCGCTTGATGGATTGCATCCTAACGAAGAAGGGTATAAAAAAATAATGGAACCTTTGGTACAAAAGGCTATTGATAATATTCTGAATAAAAATGATAAAAACGAATGATATGAAAAAATTAATTTTGATTCTGTCTTTAATATTAAGTACCGGTCTTGCTTATTCGCAATATGGAGGAAGTTATAAATCCGGTTCCGGTTTTGATCCTTCTAAACTTACTTTCGGAGGTAATATGAATTTACAATTCGGGAATTATACAGCTGTGGGTATTTCTCCTCAGGTTGGTTATAATTTTTCTAAATATTTTACTGCCGGGGTAGGATTAGGATATAACTATTTCAGAGAGAAAAATTACGATGTTAAATGGAGCAGGCATTATGTAAGTTTTAATGTTTTTGGACGTTTTTATCCTGTTGATTTTCTTGTGATAAGCCTTCAGCCTGAAGCCAGCCGTGTATGGGAAACTATAGAAAATAGTGGAAATAAATATAAAACTAATAAATTTGTACCGTCTGTTCTTATAGGAGGAGGTTTGCGGTACATGAATATGATAGCCATGATACAATACGATGTAGTACAGGACGAGTATTCACCTTATGGTAATAATCTTTTCTATAGCATAGGATATTCATTCAATTTTTGAAATATAAATACTTATTTATCATGAAAAAAGTAATTTTAATTATGTCCTTTTTTTCCTTTTTTGGATTATTCTCTCGCGCACAGGAATTTAATAAACTTATAAATCTCGATAGGTATGCCGAAGCGAATGCTGCATTGCCTGCACCTGCCAAAGGTGAAAAGAGAGTTGTATTTATAGGAAATTCTATTACTGATGGATGGCCTAATGCACACCCTGATTTTTTTAAATCAAACAATTATGTAGGTCGTGGAATAAGTGGACAAACCAGCCCGCAATTGTTATCCCGTTTTCGTCAGGATGTACTTAATCTTAAGCCGGTTGCAGTATTGATAAATATAGGTACAAATGATGTTGCTCAAAATACAGGACCATATAATGAAGAATTTACTTTAGGAAATATCATGTCGATGGCTGAACTGGCTGATGCTAACGGCATAAAAGTGATATTATCATCTGTAACACCTGCAGGCGAATATCCTTGGAGAAAAGAGATAAAAGATGTGCCTCAAAAAATAATGTCTCTTAATGCGAAAATAAAAGCTTATGCTAAGGAAAAAGGATTTTCATATATAGATTATTTTTCGGTGATGTGTGACGAAAATAATGCTTTGAAAAGCAATTTAGGTACTGATGGAGTACATCCTAATGAAGAAGGTTATAAGATAATGGAAGCTACAGCTAAAAAGGTAATAGATAGAGTAATAAAATAAGGTATTTTTATTCTTAATTATCTGGAGAGTATCCCTATAAAGGATGCTCTTTTTTGTTTGTATAGAAGTATTTATCGATTAAATATGCCTATATGTAGATATTGTTTTAATGATCAGTACAATTATTATAAACTTGGTTTTTAAAAATAAAAGGAAACCAAAAATGATTAATTTCTTTGATACTTTATATACATTTATACATATAAAACATAATCCTTTATCCAGATATTTCTTATATCCGTTTCTACGTATTCCGACCCTCTATTTTGTCAATTTGTTTGTCCCAATCTATTTCAGAATAACAGCAAATAAGGATGAATATAAATTGAAAAAATCGGATAAAGCAAGTAATCGTATTATAGTTTCGTTGACTTCTTTTCCTCCACGTATAAATAGAGTATGGCTTGTGATAGAATCTATCATGAGACAGGAATTAAAACCTGACAAAATTTTATTATGGTTATCTAAAGAACAGTTTTCCTCGTTATCAGAATTACCAAAAAACTTACTTCGTCTACAGGATAGAGGACTCGAAATAAGGTTTTGTGATGAAAACCTGAAGGCACATACAAAATATTATTATGCTATGCAGGAATTTCCTGATGATATTATTATAACTGTTGATGATGACATTTTATATAATTCATATATAACACAACATCTCATCGAGTTATCTGAAAAATATCCTCAAACTATTTGTTGTTGTCGCGGATGGGAAGTAAAGATTAATGATAGAAATCTGGCAAAGTATAATGAATGGAAAATGATAAATGATGCGAAGTCACCTTCTATTGATATATTCCCTACAGGTGTAGGAGGAGTACTTTATCCTCCTCATTCTTTGCATAAGGATGTCTTTAATATTGATTTATTAAGAGAATTATGTTTTTATGCAGATGATGTTTGGTTGAATGTTATGGCACATCTGAAAGGAAACAAATATGTTAAAACTGAATATTCGTCACACTATCTACCTATTAAATTTAAAAATAGAATCCGACTTAGGGATATAAATGTAACTGAATCGGCCAATGATACCCAGATAAATAATCTCAGGAATTATTATAAGAAAATATTGGATAAAGATCCTTATCATATGTTATTTATATAATTATTTACGGAGATCTTTACTTCGTAAAATCAAAAAACTGTATGTCATTGATTTTTCACTACCTTTGTACCCTGAAAAAATAATTTATATAAAATAATGGCATTACAATGTGGTATTGTAGGACTTCCTAATGTGGGTAAGTCTACTCTTTTCAACTGTTTATCGAACGCAAAAGCACAATCGGCAAATTTTCCTTTTTGTACAATAGAACCAAATGTAGGAGTAATAACCGTTCCGGACGAAAGATTAAATAAATTAGCGGAATTGGTTAAACCCAATCGTATTTTGCCTACAACAGTAGAAATAGTAGATATAGCCGGGCTCGTTAAAGGAGCTAGCAAAGGGGAGGGGCTTGGTAATAAATTCCTTGCTAATATACGTGAAACAGATGCTATTATTCATGTGCTTCGTTGTTTCGATGATGATAATATCACTCATGTGGATGGAAGTATAAATCCTGTGAGAGATAAAGAAATTATAGATATAGAGCTCCAACTCAAAGATTTGGAAACAGTACAATCCCGTATTCAGAAAGTAGAGAAACAAGCGAAAACAGGAGGGGATAAAGAAGCTAAACGTGCTTATGATATCTTGGTTCAGTTCAAAGAAGCGCTTGAGCAAGGTAAGTCGGCCCGTACTGTTAAATTTGATAATAAAGAGGATGAAAAAATAGCGAAAGAGCTTTATCTTCTTACATACAAACCTGTGCTTTATGTATGCAATGTAGATGAAGCCAGTGCTGTTTCGGGAAACAACTATGTAGAGCAAATACGTGAATCTGTAAAGGATGAAGATGCTGAAATTCTTATTGTAGCTGCGAAAATAGAGTCTGAAATAGCTGAATTTGAATCTTACGAAGAGCGTCAAATGTTTCTTGAAGAAATTGGACTTAAAGAATCGGGAGTAGCAAGACTGATTAAATCGGCTTACAAGCTTCTCGGATTACAAACATATTTTACAGCCGGAGTTCAGGAAGTACGTGCTTGGACATTCACTTCAGGATGGAAAGCTCCTCAGTGTGCAGGCGTTATACATACCGACTTTGAAAAAGGATTTATTCGTGCCGAAGTTATAAAATACAATGATTTTATAACATTGGGTTCGGAAGCTGCCGTGAAGGAAGCCGGTAAAATGAATGTAGAAGGAAAAGAATACATCGTTCAGGATGGTGATATAATGCATTTCAGATTTAATGTATAAATCTTAGGCATTTATAATATTTTTATCATTGTTGCTAATATTCATGCTATTATACTACTTATGTGATATAGTGTCATGATTGATATTAGCAACAATTTTATTTTATAATCGCCTCTATATTTCTTTAATTTATAACTTTACAAATTCTCACTAATATTCTTATGATTATTAACTACGATTCTCCGGGTCAGTTGTGTAACAGAATATGGTCTCTTATTCCATCTATAGCTTATGGATTGAAGTACGAAGAGAAAGTATTGGTTATAAATTTCGATGAATATTTACCTGCTTTTTCCAATCTGAACAGAAATAAACTTATACGTTTTAAGTCCAAAAAACTTCTACAAAGAGTATTCCTTTCGCTTAAAGCAAGAGGATATATACAAAACGGAAGATCTAATATATTCAGAAAATTATTTAATCTTAATTTGATAGAGGGCTGGTCTAATCGTCTTGGAAATAGAGAAATAGTAATAGAGCAGTCGGATAATATACGTCCTTTATTTGATTTCAAAAAAGATGTAGTGATTGCTGTAAACGACTTTCTATCTTCTCAAGAAAAAGCTACCATAGTTGGCGTACATATACGTAGAGGAGATTATAAAGAGTGGCTCGATGGGATATACTATTTCTCTGACGAAGCTTATTCTCAAGCGATGAGAAATTTAGAAAAACAGCTTTTAGAGAAAGGAGAGAAGGTTAAATTTTTGATTTGTTCTAATGAAAAGATAAACCTTCATAATTTTCCGGAATTAGATTGTTTTGTCATACCCCAATCATCCTCAGAAAAAGATCTATATGCTTTGTCTAAAAGTGATTATATAATAGGTCCTCCAAGTTCATTCTCGCAATGGGCTTCATTTTATGGAAAAGTACCGGTGTGTTATATGATGTGTGAAAATAAAGAATTAAAACTTTCTGATTTTTCTAGAATCATATCTTTTAATACCTTTGAAAACGGAAATATTCTTGATATAGACTAAAGTTTAACCTAAATAATTTACACTATGATTAGTTCAGCTGACAAAAAAGATTACCCTGTATTAATAGATATTTGGGAGAGTGCTGTAAAGGCTACTCATGATTTTTTATCAGACGAAGATTTTGAATTTTATAAAACTCATATTCCTATCTATTTTCATCATGTTTCTCTATATGTTTATAGAAATCAGAAGGGCATTATAAAAGGATTTTTAGGTATAAGTGATAATAGCATAGAAATGCTTTTTGTAGAGAATGAAAGTAGGGGAGAGGGTATAGGCAAAATCTTGATGGATTATGCTGTAAACACATTGAATGCACGAAAAGTGGATGTAAACGAACAAAATACACAAGCCTTGGATTTTTATTATCATTTAGGATTTAAAGAAGTGGGCAGAGACGAATATGATGGAGAGGGAAAAGGTTATCCCATATTACATTTAGAGAAAAGCTAATATTTTAAAATACTAATCATTAACATTTATTTTTATGAAAAAACTACTAATTGCCTTAACACTAATTTTAATATGTTCTCATACTGCAAATGCGCAGCTGGGAGGACTAAAGATTAATAAAAAGCATCTTGACGCAGCTACTAAAACAGCAAAGGCATTAACACTTACCGACGAACAAATAGCTACCTATTGCCAGGAATATATTGACTGGATGGATGCTCATAACCCGGTTTGTAAAACAACCGATTCTGATCCCGGGATGAAAGCTGTAGCAGACCGTCTCGAAAAAATAAAAGCAACAATGCCTTCAGATGTAAAGCTTGATATTCAGGCTTATTATGTTGTAGATCAGAATGCTTTTGCTTGTGCAAACGGAAGTATACGTGTATTTGCGGGCTTAATGGAATTGATGACAGATGACGAAATATTGGGAATAATAGGTCATGAAGTAGGTCATATCGTTAATAAGGATTCTAAGGAAGCATTCAAAAAAGCATTACTTACTTCTGCACTCAAAGATGCAGTAGGATCTACTGGCGATGTAGCAGCTGCACTGACCGATTCTCAGTTGGGAGAACTTGGAGAAGCTCTTGCCGGTGCTCAATTTTCTCAAAAGGCAGAGTATGCCGCTGACGATTATGGTTATGAATTCTTGAAAAAGAGTGGTAAAGATCCGATGGGAATGGTAACAGCTTTACGCATTATTCAAAAATTGTCTGACGATGCAGGTGTAGACAAAAGCAAGGCTAAACAATTGTTTTCTACTCATCCCGAAAGTGGCAAAAGAGCAGACAAACTTGAAGCCAAATATAAGAAGGAATATAAATAAGAAATTATAGGCTACGATATCTTAAAAACGGGGACATCATCATGTTTCCGTTTTTATTTTATGATGATATATAGCAGGATTCCCAATAAAATTATCTTACTTTGTTCAGTTTTTATTATTAGCTAATAGTATTAATAAAATAAAATGGCAAAAAGTAAAATAACAACCGTACTGTTTGGTTTAGATGGTGTTGTCGTAGACACAGAGCACGCTTATGATGAGTTTTGGAGTAAGATAGCACAAGAGAATGAGTTGAAAATTAATAACTTTTCCGACGTAATAAAGGGAATGACATTGAGTTCTATCATTGAACTTTATTTTACGATTTCAACTCTCGAAGAAAAACAAGCTATAAGAGATGCATGTTCGAAAATGGAACAAGCCATCGATTATAAAGAAACGGTTATTCCAGGCGTTCTTGATTTTATCAAATACCTTAAAGATGAAGGTTATAAAATAGGTCTTGTTACCAGTTCTCCTTCCAGTAAAGTAAAGGTTGTATTAGACCAGTTGTCTTTAGGCGATACTTTCGATACAATAATTACATCAGATAGTATAAAGAAAGGGAAACCAGACCCGATGGGATATGTATTGGCTAAGACAAATCTTGGAGTACAATCGGGGGAGTGTATCGTATTCGAAGATGCATTTACCGGTATCAAAGCTGCTACTTATGCATTTATGCGTGTAATAGGTGTATCCACAACCTTATCTGTCGATTTCCTGAAAGACTATACATACGGTGTGATAGCTGATTTTACTGATACAGAAAAGCTAAAAAGTTTAATGGCTTAAATAGTCTATAAAAATATAATAAAGAAGAGAGAGCATCTGAATGATGCTCTCTTTTTGTTAGTTTTCAATAAATAGCAAGTTTGGAAAAGTAACTATATTGCACTATATATAATTTTGTAACAGAAAGTTATAAGTATGAAGCAGAAAATATCAACCAGAGAAGATTATGCGAAACGTATTAATATCATTATCGAATACATAGGCAATCATTTGAATGATGAAATGGATTTGAAAGAATTAGCAGAGATATCAAATTTTTCGGAATTTCATTTTCATCGTATTTTTAAAGCTATAATTGGAGAATCTGTAGGAGCATTTGTTGTAAGAATGCGCATCGAGACTGCAGCTCGTTTATTAAGATATTCCAATCTTTCGGTACAAGATATTGCATATAATGTAGGATATAATACCCCTTCTTCTCTTACAAAAGTTTTTCGCCAGTACTATAATATTTCACCATCAGATTATAGAAATAACAAAAGTTATAAAATTATGAAACCATTGCAAGTATCTTCTGATATACAACTCAAAAATCCAAAAAGAGTAGAGCTTGACTCCAAAAAAGCTATATACGTGCGTCTTCAGGGTGATTATCGTACTCTTGATTACGGAAGTGCATATAGTAAACTATGGTCTTTTGTAAAAGAAAATAAACTGTTTACCGCAGGCATCGAACATCTTACTATGTCTCATGACGACCCTCATGTAACGGATTCGGATAAGCTCATAACAGACGTTTGTCTTGTAATCCATAAGGAAGTGTCACCAAAAGGAGAAATAGGCGTAAAAAACGTTTTAGGGGGTAAATTTTTAGTCTTTACTTATATTGGACCTTATAATAATTTGTCCTCTGTGTTTGACACTATATTTAGATGGGTTCCTGATAATGGATATGAACTACGGATCGATCAGGGGTTTGAGAAATATTTAAATAATCCGGATCGTACAACTCCGGATAAATTGAAAACGGAGATTTATATTCCTATCCAATAAGTAAAAGAGCAACTTCCTTAAAGTTGCTCTTTTATTAATATACTCTTTTTATAATATAATCTACTGTAGCTTCGAGTGCTTCACGCACATCAGAATCAGGAATAGTTTCTATAATTTTCTCGGCTTGTTCCTTAAACTCTTCTATCTTCCTGTATGCATAATCTATTCCTCCATGCTCTTTGGCATAGTTGATCAGATGCTGAATATTTTCGTCCGTATAGTTATAAGAATATACGATAGATAGTATTTCCTTTTTTTCTTCTTCCGAAGCATTTTTAATAGCATACAGAAGAGGTAAAGTTATTTTCCCTTCACGGATATCATTTCCTGTTGGCTTGCCAATAGCATCGGTAAAATAATCGAAAATATCATCACGTAATTGAAAACACAATCCAAATAATTCTCCCAAGCGGGTAAATTTTTCTATTTCTTCTTCCGAAGCACTTACAGATATTGTGCCTATACGCATGCATACCGACATCAGAGAGGCGGTCTTTTTCTTTATTACCTGAAAATACTCATCTTCGTCAATGATCAGTTCTTTCACCAGCGAAAGCTGATTAAGTTCTCCTTCGGCCAAATCGCGCCCTAAATCAGATATGTTGGATATGATTTCTATGTTTCCTGTCAACACACTCTTGATAAGAGCAGTAGACAAGAAGTAATCACCTGCCAGAACAGCCATTTTATTATCATAAATAGCGTTCAATGAAGCCTTTCCCCTTCTTATTTTTGATTCATCTACAACATCATCGTGTATAAGCGAAGCTGTATGCAAAAGTTCTACAGTGATAGCAGCATTGTAAGTAATATTATTGATCTCGCCACAGGCTTTAGCAGCCAAAAGCAGTAAAATGGGACGGATTCTTTTACCATCCGATTTCATAATGTGATCTATAATTTCCTGAATCCTTACATTATTGCAAAAAACAGAATCTTTGTAATAAGTATTGAATATTTTTAATTCCTCCGCTACAGGTTTAGCTATTAAAAGCTTTTTATCCATATCTTGTTTTGTTGAGTTGCAAATTTAAGAATATTTCGGCTTTAAGCATTATATATGCGTAACTTTACATACATATAAGGAATTTTTTAAAGAATAATTGCATTTTAATGTTTTTGAATTCTTTTTTAATAGTTAGTATCCTCAAATAGTCCTTGATATTTGGTTCTATTACTCTGTTTTTTTACTTTTTTGTAAATAAGAATATGAATAAGTAAAGCTGTTTATTTTTTTCTTTCCGCTCGGTTACGGATAGAGGATCTTACGGTGAAGATTGATTATCTATTTTAATTTGTCTCTTTTGTAGTTCATCAGTTTTTCCTTAACTTTCCACTGTTTTATAATATAAATATATTCCCCAATGAAATTATTCCTATTAGACGCATATGCGCTCATATACCGTTCTTACTATGCATTTATAAAGAATCCGAGGGTTAACTCTAAGGGTCAGAACACATCTGCTGTGTTTGGTTTTGTAAATACATTAGAGGAACTTCTTCGCAAAGAAAACCCGACACATATTGCCGTCGCATTCGATCCTCCGGGAGGAACGTTCCGTCATGATGCTTATGAGAAATATAAAGCGCAGCGTCAGGAGACTCCTGAAGATATAAGGGCAGCTGTTCCTATTATCAAGGAGATTATTGCAGCTTATAATATCAAAGAGTTGGAAGTTCCTTATTATGAGGCTGATGATGTAATTGGTACTATTGCGAAGAAAGCAGAAAAGGAGAATATAGATGTTTATATGATGACTCCCGATAAGGATTATGGTCAGCTTACATCCGATCATATATTCATGTACAAACCAAAGTTTGCAGGATCGGGATTTGATGTGTTAGATGCTAAAGCCATCATGGAGAAATATGAGCTATCTTCTCCCGACCAGATGATCGATTTACTCGGTCTTATGGGTGATGCTTCCGATAATATACCCGGATGTCCCGGTGTAGGTCCTAAAACTGCTCAGAAGCTGTTAGAGGAATACGGAACTATCGAAAACCTCCTTGAACATACATCGGAGATTAAAGGAGCATTAAAACAACGATTGGAAGATAATAAAGAGCAAATTATATTTTCAAAATTTCTGGCTACTATCAAGACCGATGTACCTGTCGATTTCAACAAAGATGAATTTGCTCGTAGAGAAATAAACGCTGAAAAAATAAGTGCTATTTTTGAAGAGCTTGAGTTCAGAACACTTATCAGCAGGGTTCTAAAGACTGATGGTATCCCATCACACCCTGTGAGGAATACTACAACGCATGAAGCTATACAGGGCGATTTATTTGCCGAATTATTGCCGCCTGTAGACTCTTCTTCAGATAATGCAACCGTTAACTACTCCGCCTTACAGGAGCTGAAAGATATACCTCACTCTTATCATCTTGTGGAGGAAGAGAAAGAGATTTTAGAACTGATAAGTACTCTTTCTAATCAAGAATCTTGCTGTTTCGATACCGAGACTACAGGTCTCGACCCTATAGTGAGCGAACTGGTAGGGATGTCCTTTGCCTTCAAAGAGGGAGAAGCTTATTATGTTCCCGTTCCTGCCGACTTTGACGAAGCGAAGAAACTGATAGATAAATTCCGTCCGTTTTTTGAAAATGAGAAGATACTGAAAATAGGACAGAATATAAAATACGATATTATTGTTCTCAAAAAATATGATATTCATGTACGAGGCAAATTGTTTGATACAATGATTGCTCATTACCTTATCAATCCTGAGTTGAGACACAATATGGATTATATGGCAGAAACATATCTGAAATACAGAACAATACATATTGATGAGCTGATAGGGGCTAAGGGTAAAAATCAGTTGAATATGCGTTCTCTACGTCCTAATCAGATTAGTGATTATGCATGTGAGGATGCGGATGTTACATTGAAACTGAAAAGCATACTCGAAAAGGCGATTGAGAAACAGGATTTAAGTAAATTATTTTACGAAATAGAGTTACCTCTTATCTATGTTCTTGCAGACATGGAATTTATCGGTGTAAGACTGGATACGGTTGCTTTAGGAGAGTATTCAAAGACTCTTACCATAGAATTGCAGAATATCGAATCGGAGATATATAAGCTTGGAGAAACAGAATTTAATATAAATTCGGCTAAGCAGGTAGGAGAGGTGCTTTTCGACAAATTAAAGATTGTAGACAAGCCCAAAAAGACTAAAACGGGACAATATGTAACTAGTGAAGAAACATTGGAGAGTATCAAAGATACGCATCCGATTGTAAATAAAATATTAGAATACAGAGGTCTTAAAAAACTTCTGAGTACTTATATTGATGCACTTCCGCTGCTTGTTGACCCCAAAGATGGAAAGATACACACATCATTTAACCAGACAGTTACAGCTACCGGAAGACTGAGCTCTACGAATCCCAATCTTCAGAATATTCCTATACGCGATGCACAGGGAAGAGAGATTCGAAAATCATTTATTGCCGACGAGGGATGCTTGTTTTTCTCTGCCGACTACTCTCAGATCGAGCTTCGTATTATGGCACATCTTAGCCAAGACCCATCGATGGTAGAAGCTTTCAATAGTGGGGAAGACATACACGCTGCTACAGCCGCTAAGATTTATAAATTGAAGATAGATGAAGTGACAAGCGACATGCGTCGCAAGGCAAAGACAGCCAACTTTGGTATCATATACGGTATTTCTGTTTTTGGATTGGCCGAACGTCTTACTATTCCAAGAGGAGAAGCCAAAGAACTTATTGACGGTTATTTTGAGACCTATCCGAAGGTGAAAGAATATATGGATAAATGTATAACCGATGCACGTGAGAAAACTTATGTAGAAACTGTTTTTGGACGAAAAAGATACTTGCCTGATATCAACTCTCGTAATGCTACTGTACGTGGTTATGCCGAGCGAAATGCTATAAATGCACCCATACAGGGAAGTGCGGCTGACATCATAAAAGTGGCGATGAATAATATTTTTAAGCGTTTCGAAAAAGAGAATATCAAATCGAAGATGATTCTTCAAGTACATGACGAGTTGAATTTTAATGTTCTTGAAAATGAACTTGATAAAGTTCAGAAGATAGTAATTGAAGAAATGGAAAATGCATATAAACTGGCTGTTCCACTAAGAGCCGATTGCGGAAAAGGGAAGAACTGGTTGGAGGCACATTAAAGTTTAAGAATAAAGAGGTTCTTCGTTTTTACTCACAATGACAATTTAGATATATAAAATAGTGAAATAAATCTTTCTGATTATCTTTACCCAAATTTACTTGGTTTATGAATAATCTTTTAGACAAAATAATACAAAGCAAAAGGTATCAGTTTTTGGTATTTTTTGCTTTGTTGGTTTTTCTGTCTTTGTTGATGATGTATTTTTATCAGCCCTTATGTCCGGGGCAGGATTTCTTTTTTCACTACAGAAGGCTACAGGCATTGATGGATGGTCTGAAAGATAGTCCGTGGCTTATTTATCTCGACTATAGTGCCATCGATGGTTATGGCTATCTTACAAAGGCTTTCTACCCCGACTTTATACTTATACCTTTTGCTTTGATTGGTAATCTTACCGATGCTGCGTTTGCATATCAGTTTATGATATTTACCATGACTATTTTGTGTGGTGTATTCACTTACATAACAGTCAATACCATTTATAAAAGTTCGTACGCTGCTGCAATAGCAGGACTGTTGTACACGTTTGCTGCTTATAGGTTGCTTGATATATATCACAGGGCTGCAATAGGAGAGGCCTTGTCTTTTACTTTTGTACCTATTGTCTTTTTGGGATTGTATCATATTATCAGGGGTGATTATAAGAAATGGTACGTTTTGGCTATAGGTTTTAGCCTGATGATATTTACGCACCTTATATCATCGGTTCTGATGTTTGTGACTATACTTATCTTTTTAGGGATTTACTATAAATCATTGCTAAGAGAGCCTAAACGTATAAAATATCTTGTTTTGGCTGGTGTTGCAACTTTGATTGTAACCGCTTACTATATTTTCCCGATGATGGAGCAAATGCTTTCCAATACGTTTTATTATGAGAGCAGGGGATTGATGTCTAAAGCTCAGGATTCTGCACTCGGACTGCATTGGATTATTTGGGGAATGTTTGTCGGGATTATTATCCCGGAGCAAGCTCTTATTCCCGGTGTAGGTCTCTTGCTTACATTTGGTATCATTTTGCGGTTGTTTGTATATGAAAAATCGAAAGAATTAAGGAGTCTTGATATCGGCGTTATTGTAGGCTTTATCTATATTATCGCTTGTCTGCCGATATTTCCATGGTCGGTATTTCCTTTCAGCTTGTTGAACTTTATTCAGCTGCCATGGCGTTTGCTTGAGTTTTCGTGTTTCTTTTTTGCAGTGGCAGGGGGATATTACTTGTCGCGAATTTTAAAGACGAATAAGCGATTTTTGGCTGGGGGGATAATGGTTGTCGCCGGAATAGCTTTGGTGCTTGTAAACGATGCGCAATCATACAAAAACTACCGTTGTGGGCGACCTGTTACTCAGAGTGCAGATATTTCGAATGATTATCATCTAGGAGGACTGGAATATATTCCCGATAGAGTACCTTCTGTAGAATATCTTTATCAGAGAGGGGACAGTGTGAAGTCAGATTATGGAGGGATGCAGATATCTGACTTTAAACGGTTAGGAAGAGTAACGGCTTTTAACCTGAATGCAACCAATGGTGAAGCTCTGGAATTGCCTTTGATTTACTATAAAGGTTATACCGCCAGCTTTGATGGGAAGGCTATTCCTGTTTCGGAAAGTGATAATGGATTAGTTCAATTATCGGGTAATCAATCGGGTAGGGTAGAAGTATATTATGGGGGAACTATTATACAGAGAATAAGCCTGTGTATAACAGTTTTGAGCATATTGAGCTTGTGTATTTTTATATTTTTACAGAAAAGAAGAGAAAATGAAGCTGGATAGCCTTATAGCAGATAAGAAATATCACTTTTGGATTTTCTTCTCTGTTTTATTATTTCTTTCTGTTTTCTGTTCTTTTGCATACGGAACTCAGTTTTTGGGTGGTGATGACTATTACTTTCACAATGCTCGCTTCGAGGCCTTAATGCAAGGATTGAAAGATGGAACATTTCCTTCCTATATAGACTATCAGGGGCTTTATGGCTATGGCTACCTTGTAAAAACATTTTATTCCGATTTTATTCTCATTCCATACGCTCTATTAGCTAATTTGACGAGTAAGGATTTTGCCTATTGGTTCCTTTATTTTTCTATGACAATGATGTGCGGAACTTTTATGTACATTTTTGTTCTTAGAGTTTATAAGGGTGTGTATGTGGCATCTGTGAGCTCGATACTGTATACTTTTTGCTTATATCGTTTGCTCGATTTATATTATAGAGGAGCATGGGGCGAAGCCTTTTCATTTACTTTTCTGCCGATTGTTTTTCTAGGACTTTTTTATATCATTAAGGGTGATTATCGGAAGTGGTACGTTATTACCATTGGATTTTCTCTGATGATTTTTACGCATGTCCTTTCCTCTTTGCTGTTGTTTATTACAGTAAGTATCATACTTGTTGTTTATTATAGAGATATGATAAAAGAGCCCAAGCGTATATACTATTTGATTTTGGCAGGCGTGGTTACAATCGTTTTGACGAGCTATTATTTGTTTCCGTTTTTTGAACAACTCTTATCCGATACGTTTTACTTTCAGAAGTTTAAATACTCGCCTTACACTACAGCTCAGAGCAGGCTCGATTGGTTGACGATCTTGAAAGGTTCACTTGAAGGTTTTACGCTCGGTCAGAAATCTACAGGGATAGGGTTGTTGCTCCTTGCTCCGTTATGCTTGCGCTTTTTTGTGAGAGTAAATAAGGAACAAAATAAATATATAAGAAGTATCGATATAGGGGTTCTTATCGGGTTGTTTTATATTGTTCTCACATCCACTTTAACACCCTGGACACGCTTCCCTTTGTCTTATCTGAGTCTGATACAGTTCCCGTGGAGGCTATACGAGTTTGTTGTTTTCTTCTTTTCTGTGGCAGGAGCTTATTACATATACTTGCTGTGTAAAAAAAAGAATATTCAGCTTGTGGCGTTTTCATTATTGGTCGTTTTAACTTCGGTTGTTATTGTAATTGATGCTTCAACGTATAAAGAAATAAAGGTAGAGGCTCGTTTATCCGATAAAGATTATTTGAACGAAACCACTCATTATACAATGGCGGGAATGGAATATTATCCTTCAAGAATGCCGTATCCTGATCCATTTATCCTACAACGTGGAGATAGCGTGACGTCTCAGCTAAAGGAAATAGAAGTATATAACTTTGAACGATTTGATTATATTACCCGGTTTGATATAAAAACCAATGTAAAAGATAGTATCGAATTACCTCTCATTTACTATAAAGGATATGCTGTGTCTCTCGACGGAGTAAGTATTCCTGTTACAGAAAGTAGCCAAGGTCTTGTACAGATCCCTATCGATCGGTCGGGTAGGGTAGAGGCTTACTATAAAGGAACTTTGGTACAAAAACTAAGTTTTTATATTACTATTCTAAGTATATTTGTGCTGTGTTCATATATTTTTCTTCAAAGAAGAAAGGACAAACATCTTAAATAATAACGAATATGCGTAATTTTATTTATCTAGATCTCTTATATCCTGTCTTTATGTTTATTTTCGGTATTATAATGATATCGAGCCCACGCTCTTTGATGCGTAAAGCAAAATACGACGAAGAAAGCCTCAAAACTGAGTCGTGGGTAAAAAAACTCGGGATAGGACTGTGTGTATTTGCTGTTGGTTTTGGAATATACATATTCTATAAGTTGAAATATGCTTGACGGATTTGTAGAGTATGGCTACATAGGTCTGCTTTTAGCATCCTTTCTTGCGGCTACTATATTACCTTTCGGTTCCGAAGTCGTTTTTGTTGGTCTGATTGCAGCCGGTCTTAACGGTTGGTCGTGCGTTCTTATCGCCTCTGTGGGAAACTGGTTAGGAGGAATGACTAATTACTATTTAGGACATCTCGGAAAGGTAGAATGGATAGAGAAATACCTGAAAGTAAAGAAAGATAAAATAGATAAAATGCAGCGATGGTTGGAAGGGAAAGGTGCAGCAATGGCATTTTTTAGTTTTCTGCCCGTTGTAGGTGATATTATAGCCCTTGCCTTAGGCTTTATGCGTGCCAATGTCTATATCGTAAATGCAACCATGTTTGCCGGTAAGTTTGTGCGCTATGTACTGATAATGTATGGCGTAAATTGGATTATCTAATTCTGTAGATTCCTGTTTTTTCATGTTGAATAAAATGCCCCGCTAAGTAAAACAAAGTTTCTCTTCTGTTTTATTCTCAAAAAATTATCTATTTATCTCGATCTTCTTGTCATGCTGACGAAGGAGAGATCAATTATTATAAATTATATGAAGGAGAATGTAAAGTGACAAAATAAAATAGCCAAATAAGTGTCACTTTTGTCACCTTTTTATATTTAATATCTATTAAATCTGTTTGTTATGTATGT
The DNA here is from genome assembly GCF_043392705.1 of Dysgonomonas sp. Shenzhen-Wh21. Taxonomy (NCBI): domain Bacteria; kingdom Pseudomonadati; phylum Bacteroidota; class Bacteroidia; order Bacteroidales; family Dysgonomonadaceae; genus Dysgonomonas; species Dysgonomonas sp. Shenzhen-Wh21. The sequence continues at coordinate 4,990 of NZ_JAIXHZ010000125.1, read as the reverse complement.
TTCTGTTTGTCACCTTTTGAAGTAAAATATTGTTGTGCTTCGTTTCATGTGGAACAAAAAATGGAATTTGTTAATTTTTAGGTCTTTATTCTCGCTGTATATTCTATTTCTGTTAAAACTCTGAGATTGTAGAACCGAAAATAGATGTGTTTATATTGCAGAAAGTGATAAAGCAGTAACTTTGTATATTATTAAAAATTAGAGTTTAGAAATATAATAATATGTCAACTATACTGTTTCATGAAATAGTGTTTGGTCCTATACATAGCCGCCGTTTGGGATCATCTTTGGGTATGAATTTACTTCCGTACGATGGTAAGTTGTGCTCATTCGATTGTATCTATTGTGAATGTGGGTATAATGAAAATTTCAGGACAAAGACTAAATTGCCTAGTCGTGAGAATGTTAAAGCTGCTCTGGAAGACAAATTGGTGCATCTCCAAAAAGATGGAATAGCATTGGACGTAATCACTTTTGCCGGAAATGGAGAACCAACGATACATCCTCAATTTGCTGAAATTATTGATGATACAATCGAACTTCGGGACAAGTATTACCCTCAAACTAAAATCAGTGTCCTTTCGAATGCTATGCATGCCGGAAAGGAGAAGGTATTTAATGCACTCAAGAAGGTAGATAATAACATACTTAAGCTTGACTCGGCATGTATTGATACAGTGCGGTTGATAGATCGTCCTAATTCGCCTGAGTATAGTATAGAAAAGCAGATAGAGCTTTTTAAACGCTTCGAAGGCAATTTTATTATACAAACAATGTTTGTAAGAGGTAGTCATAAGGGTAGGGTGGTGGATAATACGACGGAAGATGAAGTTTCGGCTTGGTTAGAGGCTGTTAGAGCCACAAAGCCTCGTGAGGTAATGATTTATACTATCGATAGAGAAACCCCTGAAAAAAACCTTGAAAAAGTGCCTGTGGAAGATTTAAGAAAGATAGGAGACCGTGTGGAGGGGCTTGGTCTTGGTATTGAAGTTTTGGTTACGGCATAAATTTGAATTATATAAATAAAAAGATATGGTAACAATCGTTTTTGCTCATCCTTGGCATGGTAGTTTTAATAAAGCAATATTGGATGCAATTATTGACGAGTATGATAATAATAATGTGGCTTATGAGGTATTAGATCTTCATAAAGATAGCTTTAATCCGGTGTTTACAGAAGATGAATTGTCTGTATATAACAAAGGAAAAGTACTTGATCCATTAATTCTTAGATATCAGCAAGCGATAAAAAAATCTGACAAAATGATATTTATTTTCCCCAATTGGTGGAATACTATGCCTGCTATTTTGAAAGGTTTTTTTGACAAAGTGCTATTGAAAGATTTTGCTTTTAATTACGAAGGAGGCTTCAATGCTCTTTTAGACATAGAGCAATCCCTTATTATTACTACGTCTGAGCATCCGAGCCCTAACTTTAAAAATACGATCGAAAATGGCCTTATTGGAGATATGCTCAAGCCGGTTGGTATCCGTAACAGTGTTTGGTTGAGCTGTGAAGGAACATCAAAAGGAACTGACGAGATGCGAAAATCCTTTATTGATCGTGTAAGACAGGCGATTAGGTAATGCTTTGTCGGACTTTTATAGGCTGCTGTTTTTACTTTTGATAGTGAATTCTGACATTTTGATCTAATTATATGTTAAATTAAGTTTTTTTTAGGTTTTTTGATTGATACAGTATCTATTTTTATTTTGTAAACAGTGCATTTGTATACCTTTTAAACGAAGAAAATATTCTTTAGTAATACTTACACAAAGTGGCTTTTTTTTTAACGCGGTTTAACCTGTGTTAATTCAAAAACCAGCATACATTTGTTGCGTATTTAAACAGTATAGTTTAACACTTTTAATTAAGTATTATTTATGAAAAAGATTATTCTTTCAGGTATCATGGCTATCGCATTAATCGCCTCTACCAGTGTAATGGCTCAAGATGTAAAAACAGCTAATCAAGCAAAAAAAGCCCCTAAAACAGAAGTTAAGGAAGCCAAACAAGCAGCTAAAACTGAAGTGAAAGAAGCTAAAGAAACTGCAAAAACAGAAAAGAAAGCAGCTAAGACAGAAGTGAAAGCAAAAAAGGAAGAAGCTAAAGGTAACGTGAAAGCAGCAAAAGCTGAACTGAAAAAGTAAATAGCTCACTGTGAACCTTTTCACAGTTATCAGAATCTTATTCTGAAAATAAAAGATCGGTACGATTTTCGTGCCGATCTTTTTTTCTGTGTCTGGTGATAGGTATGGCCTACTTAATACTTTCCAATAGGTTGTTCGCTAATTTGCTTGCTCCTATACGGAAGTATTCTTTATTCAGATACTCATCGCCCAGTAGTTCTTTTACTATGGTATAGTACTTTACAGCATCTTCTGTTGTAGAAATACCTCCTGAAGCTTTAAATCCGGCTTTATTCCCTGTTTTCTGGTTATATTCTTTAATTGCAGTACACATAACGTATGCTGCCTCGAGCGTAGCACCTTCATATACTTTTCCTGTTGAAGTTTTTATAAAATCAGCACCTGAGTATAATGCGAGGATAGAGGCTTTCATTATATTCTTAGCGCTTTTTAGTGCTCCTGTTTCAAGTATTACCTTTAGCTTTGCTTCACGGCATGCGTTCTTTATTTCGTCTATTTCTTCACAAACATCTTCGTAGTTTTCTTCCAGGAAGTATCCTAGATTGAGTACAATATCTATTTCATCGGCTCCACTTGCAACAGCAAGTCCTGTTTCTGCTATTTTAACTTCTGTAAATGTTTGAGATGACGGGAATCCACCTGCTACCGCGGCTATATTTACATTTGCCGTTAAAGCTTCTTTTACTGTTTCTACAAAGTTCGGGAAAACGCATATTGCTGCTACATTGTCTACATCGCTTGACCCTTCGAAGTCGTTTACTGTTTCTGTAAAATTCCAGATTTCTTCGCGCGTATCTGTTGTATTCAATGATGTGAGATCTATGCACGAATATATCCTTTTATATACCTCTTTGGTATTATTCTGATCGAATTTCTTACTGATTATCTCATTCACTTTCTGAGTGATATCAGTATCCTTAATGTCTGTTTTATATTTTTTTAGAGTATCTCTGTATTTATCTACTTCTGCCATTCTATTTCAATTTTTCGTTGTTTATATGCCTGTCTTTATCTCTGTTAGTCTTTTTTTCAATATTCTTTTTTAGGGCGTCTGTGAGATCTATCCCTGTTTGATTTGCGAGGCAGATAAGTACCCACAGTACATCGGCCATTTCGTCACCAAGATCTTTGTTCAGATCAGACTTCTTGAAAGATTGATCGCCGTATGTACGCGCCATGATGCGGGCTAATTCGCCCACTTCTTCGGTGAGGATAGCCATGTTGGTTAGTTCGCTGAAATAGCGTACGCCCACGGTTTTTATCCATTGGTCTACCTCCTGTTGTGCTTCTTTTATTGTCATGTTATTCTTTTACTTTCGAGTCGATCCATATAGTTACAGGACCGTCATTTGTGAGTTCTACCTTCATATCTGCTCCAAATTCGCCTGTTTGTACCGGTTTACCTAGCTTGTTGCCCAAAACGGTACAAAATTCTTCGTACAAAGGTACAGCAATTTCGGGTTTGGCTGCATATATATAAGACGGACGATTTCCTTTTTTAGTGGAAGCATGCAAGGTAAATTGCGATACTACAAGTATTTCGCCATTGATATCTTTTATTGATAAATTCATTACACCTTCCTTATCATCAAATATCCTGAGGTTTACAGCCTTGTTGCAGAGCCACTCTATATCTTCCTTATTATCTGAATTTTCTATACCGACAAGGATAAGAAGCCCTTGATTTATTGCTGATTTTATACTGCCGTTGATTGTAACTGATGCTTTACTTACTCTTTGTATTAATATCCTCATGTTTCATAAAATAGAGTCGCATAATTAGATATGGACTTTAAAATTAGAGATTAATTTGCAAATATACCTAAGTTGCTTCATTTATTACTAACACAAGTTGAGGTTAATAATTATTTGTATAATCCACTATATTACTATTGATATACTTTAGCAGCTTCCCACCCGATCATAGATGTCTTGCGGATGTGTCCCCAATGATAGTCTCCCAGAGCCCCTGTAGACTGTATTATTCGATGGCAAGGGATGAGATATGCTACCGGGTTTTGTCCCACTGCATTTCCCACAGCCCGACTAGCTTTAGGGCTATTTATGAGATTAGCAATATTCTGGTATGATGATAATTGCCCCATCGGTATATTTAGTAAGGCTTGCCACACTTTAAGCTGAAAATCAGAACCTTTGATGTGTAATTTTATTTTATCAAGACTCTCCCAATCCAGATTAAATATGCGTATTGCATTCTTTTGGATCTCATCTGTTGAATTCTGATAATTTGCTTTAGGAAAAATACTTGTGAGGTTTTTAATTGCTTCTTGATGGTCTTCTGCAAATGACATGTGGCAAATTCCTTTTGGGGTTGAAGCCACAATTATTTCTCCAAATGGACTGAGTGCAAAGCTATAGTTTATAGTAAGATAGCTTCCCTCATTTTTGTATTCAGCGGGAGTCATTCCTTCTATATTTATGAATAGATCATGCAACCTGCTCGTCCCTGATAAGCCGACTTCGAATGCCGTATCGAATAATGTTGCTTGTGTTTCTCTTAAGATCTGTTTTGCATGTTGTATACTTATATATTGTAAGAAGCGTTTAGGGCTTACTCCTGCCCATTCTTTGAATAATCGCTGAAAATGGAAGGGACTAAGGTGGATATGTTCCGAAATCTTATCCAAACTAGGCTGATATTTGTAGTTTTCACTAATATATTCTATTGCCTTTTTGATGCGATTGAAATCTAATGATTCTTGATTAAGCATAGTTTTGGTTTTTTATTCTACAAAGCTACATAGTAGTTTATAATTATAGAATCCATTTCTTGCTATTATAGAGGAAAAGTAATTCCACTAAAAGCGAACAAATTCAG